>CADBPF010000048.1 GCA_902796545.1 uncultured Ruminococcus sp.
CTGGAAAAACAGACACCGGTGATCTGCGAAGCGTCTTTCGTTTACGAGGGGCTCTACTGCGCGGTCGATCTTTTGCGCCGGGAAAACGGCGGTTGGGCGATCTACGAGGTAAAAAGTTCCACTCATGACAACAAAGCCGTCTATTATGCCGACGTCGCTTATCAAAAATACGTGTTGGAACATTGCGGGATACCCGTGACCGGCACTTATCTCGTCTGCCTGAACGGCGATTACGTCTTCGACGGCGAGTTGCATCTCGACGAGTTGTTCCGCATCACGGATATTGCCGAGGCGATCCGATCGGAATCCGCACAGGTCGAAGCGCATATCAAGATCGCGCAAGTGATGTTGGAGCATACCGAGGAGCCGCCGCTCGATCTGTCCTGCCGCTGCAACAAACCCTATCTCTGCGGCTTTTGGTCTTATTGCTCCCGCCATCTGCCGAGTCCGTCGGTTTTTGATCTGTATCAGCTCCCGTTTGCGAAAAAAGTCGAATACTACAAGAACGGCCTTTTTTCGTTTGAAGCTCTGGAGGCTTCAGGCGTGATCCGAAACGAAACGCAGCGGCGGCAGATCGATTTTGCGCTCCATAACCGCGGCACTTACATGGATCGGGAAAGGATCCGGGCGTTTTTAGAACAACTGTCCTATCCCTTGTATTTTTTGGATTTTGAAACACTGATGCCCGTGATCCCGAAATACGTCGGAACCAAACCCTATGCTCAGATCCCTTTCCAATACTCCCTGCATTTGATCGAACGCGAAGGCGGTGAATTGCTCCACAGGGAATTCCTTGCCGAACCGGGAAGCGACCCCAGACGCGCGCTCGCCGAACGGCTCTGCGCGGATATTCCCGAAAACGTCTGTGTGACGGTCTATAACAAAACCTTTGAATGTTCCCGGATCAAGGAACTCGCGGATCTGTTTCCGGATTTGTCAAAGCACCTTATGAACATCCGGGATCATATCGTCGATCTTTTGACGCCGTTCCGATCCGGCTGGTATTACAACCGCGCCATAGGCGGCAGTTTTTCGATCAAAAGCGTGCTGCCCGCGATCTTCCCGGACGACCCGGATCTGGATTATCACAATCTGGACGGCATCCACAACGGCGGAGAGGCGATGAACGCCTTTCCCGCCATGGAACGGATGCAGCCCGAAGAACGGGAGGCTACCCGCCGGAATCTATTGAAATACTGCGAACTGGACACCTACGCCATGGTCAAGGTCTGGGAGGTGCTGAAACGAGCATGAAGCCGAATACGAGTATAAAAGAGCATAACCGAGGATTTGCAAAAGTCAACGGAAAGGCAATCGAAGGATTTCTCAACGATGAGTGTTTTAACGGTGTTTTGTTCCTTTTGAAAGAACCGAATTCGGACTGCCAAAGCAGTTTCTGGTTCAAGGAATGCCTGAAAAAGCGCCCCGGTCATACCCGTTCCAAACGGGCTTTCACAAAATACAGCAGAGTACTTACAAAATTACTCCCCTATGCGGGCAACCATTTGAATCTCGACGAGTGTGCTTATGCAAACGTCAGACCTTATAACGGTCAGGCAACCGAAAGTCGGAATTATAAAAAAACAAATGATGAAACAAAAATCAAAGTACTGAACGATCGGATCGACGCCTGCTACCCGCAAGTTGTTTTCGTGTGCAAAGACGTATTTGATGCGTTGGTGAAAAGCCGCATACCGTATACCGATAGCGGGATCAGTTATAAAAACGGCTCTCTGCGGCTGCGTACCTTATCTTACGAGCGATCGCATAAGCAAATCAGGGTATTCGAAATGCTCCATCCGGCGCGATCTCCATACCCTGATGATCCTTACGCTTCCACAGCTGTGAAAAAACCTGCACTTGAAGCATAAACCACAACCGCGATCTTTGCCGTCGCAACGTTCAGGCAATGAAGCCGATCCCGTTGCGCGGCGGCGCCGTTTTGATCGTCGGGATCAGGATATCCGACTCTTCGATCAAAGTCAGCATCTCGTCGCTCACCTGTTCCGGATCCGATTTCAGGATCCGGCTTGCCAAATTCATTTTTGATAGCTCGATGAGGTTCCGGACGTATCTGCCATTGCCGAAGTCGGGCTGTTGTCTTGCCGTCTCAAAGATCGTTTCCAGCTTGGACAACGCGGCGTCCGACAACGCGACACCCTTGGATCTGCCGATCAGCCGGGCAATCTCGCAGAGTTCCGGCGCACTGTAATCCGCAAAAGGAACGTGGAACGCGATCCGGGAACGAAGCCCGGGATTCTGTTCCAAAAAGTGCTCCATCTTCTGCGGATAGCCCGCAAAGATCACCACGAGATCTTCGCGCCGGTTCTCCATTTCCTGCACGATGGTATTGATCGCCTCGTCGCCGTAAAGCCCTTCCCGGTCATCCACAAGCGAATATGCCTCATCGATGAACAGCACGCCGCCGAGCGCCGATTCGAACTTTTCTTTGACGGTCGGCGCCGTCCAGCCAACGAATTTGCCCACAAGATCGCTTCTGCCGACTTCCACGAGATGCCCCTTGGAGAGCAGACCGTTCTCTTTCATGATCCGGGCAAACAGCCTGGCGACCGTCGTTTTTGCCGTGCCGGGATTGCCGGAGAAAATCATGTGCATGGCGGGGTGATCCTGTTTGACACCTCTGTCCTTATAAATCTTCAGTAGTTTATAGTAGTTCAGCGCCTTGCCGATCACCTCTTTGGCATCGATAAGCCCGATCATTTCCTGTAATTCGTCAAAAGACGTGCCGCGCACAGTCTCTTTGACCGCCTCTTTGCGGCAGGACGCGATCTCGCGGTACTGCGGGAAGATCACGGTCTTCATTTTCAGGTTATACCATTCGGAAAAAAGATCGTGCAACTCGTCGGGGAGATACCGTTTCTCCTCTTCAAGTCTCCCGTACAAATCCCGATCCGGGCGGATCTGCTCTTCCCGGCAAAGCATTTTCAGATACGCCTTAGAGCGTTCGGTATCGGCAAGGTCCTCAAAGATCTCGATCATCCCGATGTCCCCGAGATTTTCAAGAAAACTTTTCTTTTCTTTTCTGCACGCGCGCGGCAGACAAACGACCGTCAAGACCCGGTTGCGGTATTTGGTTATCATTTCGCAAATCATCAGGATCGTCGCATATTCTCCGCCCGTATATTCATTGTGATCGGAATTTTCGTTTGCATGATAGCGGATGATCATGGCCCCGCCCATGCAACTCTTATACAAGGATTCAAGGCAAACCTGCGAAAAAACCTCCCCGGGTCGAAAATCGATATAACAGTATCTGCGGCTTTTAAGCCGACCGTTCTCATAGAGCGCCTGCAACAACGTGCACGACATAGCTTTGCGGGTCCCGGGATTGTCCGCTTCCAGAAAATAATGGACCGGATGCCCGAACACCCTTTCCTGTGCTTTCCCGGAGTAAATACGGTCGAGTTCCGCGCACAGCGTTTCTTCCGCCAGCAATCCGACAGCCGTTTCATACAACGACTTCTTGCTTTTTTTGATTTCCAAAAGGCTTTCGTCATAATTGATCTCGCCGCGGTATCCGGAGAGCTTATCCAGTTCGAATTCGTCGAGAATCTCGTCGTCGTCTTCGATATAGTCGTTGCGACAGGCGCGGGCGAGAAGGCTTTTGATGGATGAAAACGTGATCTCGTCGATCCGCAGGTCCTTGACCGGCAGTTTCAGCGCCTGCAAAAACTCGCGCGCGGTGCCGGAGATCTCGCAATAATCCGTTGAAAGAATGCCGCAGATGATATCGTTGTCCCCGATGTGCGACACGAAACAATAACGTTCCTTGCCGTGTTCCTGATGAAAAGACTCGCTTTTAGCCGCGATCGCCCGGACATGCTCCGTCCTCATGCGGCGGTCGTTGTTCGACTCGCACCATTTCTCATCGGTGAGGATGGCGGAAACTTTGTAAAACAGCATCATTCGTTCTCCCGTCTTGTGTTTTCTGATTTCTTACGCGCTCATAGTAGCACAAGCCGTGTACCGAAAACGGGACATAAAACAAAGGATCGCGCTTGGGCGATCCTTTGCCGTTTTACAATGATTCAGCGATACTTTTTCGCGGCGGTTTCGGTCAGTTCCTTCATACGTTCGCGAAAAGATCCGGGCGAAACAATCTCCATGTGGTTGCTGTACTGCATCGCCCAATGCTCCATAGCTTTCGGGCTGACCCTGACGGAGACCCGATAACGGTCTTCGCCGTCGGCCACAATGCGAATCTCCTTGCCGAACCAGTCGATGATCTGATCGATGATCGCTTCGTCGGCGACAAACTCCACCCATTCCGGCCGGTCGGTATACATGTACGGCATAGCGGTGGAAAGATCCTTATAATTGATGCCGTCCTCATAACCCGCCTGCCGGGTCAGCGGAGCAAGGTGTTCGTCCGTCAGTTTCATATCGGTGATCCGATCCAGACGATAATAGGCGATGCTTTTCCAGTATTCGTTGCGCGCCATCAGGTAATACCGTTGGTTATGCAGGATCAGTTGATAGGGACTTGCGTAGTGCGTATGCGTTTTATGCAGTTTTTTATCGGCTCTGTATTTGTTATAGACAAAACAGATCTTCTTTTTTCGCTCGATCGCTTCATCCACGATCTCGATATTATAGAACAATTCTCGGTTTTCCGTTTTATCCCAGTCGGCAACCGAATAGATATGCTTGACGTGCGAACGGAAATACTGATTCGACAAACCGCACAGTTTGTTGATGAGATCTTTGGAATACTTCGCGGCGATATGTTTGCTCGACAAAACGCCGTCGATCAGGATGCGCAGTTCCGCATCGGTAAATTCGCGTTCATCCAGATAACTGCCGCAACGGCTCGACTCGATCTCGTAGCCCGCCTCTTTCAAATGCGAAATATGATGACTGATTGCTTTGCGTTCGAGCACGATCCCGTAATCCCGGTCCAGATAATCCGCAAGAGCCTTGTGCGTCAGCGGATGATCCCGGTCGCTGTATTTCTGAAAGATCTGCAAAATGCGAAGCACGGCAATGCTTTTGGATTCCATACCCTTCATATCAATCCTCCCGTTTGATATGATTATGACTGCCATATTGTACCATATCCGGTGCAAAAGAACAAGTTTTTCACAGATTTCGACGCGGTGCCGATCGACCTTTCCGAATAACAACCGCCCGTGCGCAGCACGGGCGGTTGTTTGATGTTTCAGAAGCGTTTTTTGCCGGCTAAAACGGTCGGTTCAGATCCCGGCACGGGTCTTTTTGCGGCGGGCTTTTGCTTCTTGTTTGACGTGGTGCAAAAATTTCGGGAGTTTGAGCATCCGCTTGAAGCGGCTCGGCTGGCACAAAAGCCGCCAGAGCCATTCGAGCGAGAGCTTCAAAAAGAGCTTCGGGGCGCGGCGCGCGGCGCCGGCGTACACGTCCAGACTGCCGCCGAGACCGGCGAGCAGTTTGGCGCCGCTGATTTTGCCGTAGGTCTGCATCCAGCTTTCCTGCGTGCCCATACCGAGGCAGACGAACACGACCTCGGCTTTCGCTTTGCGGATCGTTTGCGCGGCGGCGGCGGGATCGCCGTAACCGTCGAGCGTGCCGCAGACGCAAAGCCCGGGGTATTTTGCTTCCATCCGCGTTTGGGCTTCCCGCGCCACGCCGGGGCGCGCGCCGTAGAAAAAGAGCCGATAGCCTTTCTCCGCGCAAAGCTTCATCAGCCGCTCGCCGAACTCCACGCCCGCGACTTTCCCGGTCGTGATCGGCGTATCCAGGATGCGCGAGGCTTTGAGGACGCCGACGCCGTCCGGCAGATTGAGCTGCGCGGAGTTCAAAAGATCCTGCTTGTGCCGCTCGTATGCCATTTCCACCATTTCGGCGTTGGGCGTGTGCACGCGGAAAGTCTGCCCGTCCGTTTCCAGAAAACGGCCGGCGCGCAAGAGCGCTTCTTCCATGCCGATTGCATCGAAGCGCACGCCTAAAATCCAAACGGTGTTCCGGTCCGCCATGTCGTCCTCTGAAAGAATCTCCTGAAAGCATTGTAACACAGCGAAACGAAAAGCACAAGAAGCGCACGAAATTTTGCGCAGGCTCCGTTTCTTTGCTATAATAGAGAAAACGACCCGGAGGATGAGGGATCCATGGAACCAAACGCGCTCTATCTCGTTGCAACGCCGATCGGCAATCTGTCCGATCTCTCGTTTCGCGCGCTGGAGATTTTGAAGACCTGTGATCTGATCGCGGCGGAAGATACGCGGGTGACCGCGAAGCTTTGCGCCCACTACGGGATCCGAACGCCTGTCATCGCCTATCACGAGCACAACAAGCGCGCCGCGGGCGAAACGATCTTAACAAAGCTTGCCGCCGGAGAAACGATCGCGCTCGTGACCGACGCGGGCACGCCCGCCGTGTCCGACCCGGGCGAGGATCTGGTGAAAGCCTGCATCGAGCGCGGGATCGGCGTGATCCCGATCCCCGGCGCCTGCGCGGCGATCTCGGCTTTGATCGTGTCCGGCTTCGATACGGCGCGCTTTACCTTCGAGGGCTTTTTGCCGCAAAAGAAAAAAGACCTGGAAGAGCGGCTGTTCCGGCTTTCCCGCGAGACGCGCACGGCGATCCTGTACGAAGCGCCGCACCGCCTGTGCGACACGCTTTTCCTTTTGGCAAACGCCGTTCCGGACCGGCGCATGGCGCTGTGCCGGGAACTGACGAAGCTCAACGAGGAAGTGCTGCGCGGCACGGTCCGGGAGCTATACGAGCGCATGAAAAACACGCCCGTGCGCGGAGAATTCGTTTTGGTCCTGGAGGGCGCCGCGCCGGCGCAGACCGATTTTTCCGCCATGAGCGTGGAAGAGCATTTTGAAAGCTATCTCAAACAGGGCTACTCGAAAAAGGACGCGGTGCGGCTCGTTGCCGCAGACCGGAAAGTGCCGAAAAACGAGATCTATATGCAGTTTTTGCACGCGAAAGACGAAAAAGAGAGCGAATCCTGAAAATCGCTCTTGCGTACTTTGAGAAAATATGCTAACATTTATTGGTTAGAAAATTTTTTCGAAAGGAATACCGATATGTCGATGTACAACAAAAAATCCATTGACGACGTGGAAGTGAAGGGCAAGCGCGTTCTGGTGCGCTGCGACTTCAACGTGCCCCTGGACGGCGAGACCATCACCGATCCGAAACGCATCATCGAAGCGCTTCCCACGATCAAGAACCTCTCGGACCGCGGCGCGAAGGTCGTGCTGTGCAGCCATCTCGGCCGCCCGAAAGGCGAAGCGAACCCGAAATATTCCCTGAAGCCCGTTGCGAAAAAATTAAGCGAGCTTCTGGAAAAAGACGTGCCGCTTGCCGCCGACGTGATCGGCCCCGACGCGCACGCGAAAGCAGACGCTTTGAAAGACGGCGACGTGATGCTCCTGGAAAACGTGCGTTACCACGCCGAAGAAGAAAAGAACGATCCCGATTTTGCCAAGGCGCTTGCCTCGTTCGGCGATCTGTACGTGAACGACGCGTTCGGGACCGCGCACCGCGCCCACGCCTCCACGGCGGGCGTGGCGGATTACCTGCCCGCTTACTGCGGCTATCTGATCCAGAAAGAGATCCGCATCATGGGCGGCGCGCTCTCCAATCCCGTGCGTCCCTTCGTGGCGATCTTAGGCGGCGCGAAGGTTTCCGACAAGATCGGCGTGATCAACAACCTGATGGAAAAGGTCGATACCCTCATTATCGGCGGCGGTATGGCTTATACCTTCTTAAAGGCGCAGGGGCACAAGATCGGCAAATCGCTCTGCGAGGAAGACAAGCTGGATCTTGCCCGCGAATTGATGGAAAAAGCGAAAGCGAAAAACGTAAATTTCCTCCTGCCGCAGGATAACATCTGCGCAAGAGAATATTCCGCGGATTCCGAACCCCGGGAATTCCCGAGCGACGAGATCGACGACGAATACATGGGTCTGGATATCGGTCCGAAGACGGTCAAGCTCTTCTGCGACGCGGTCAAGGACGCGAAAACGGTGGTCTGGAACGGCCCGATGGGCGTGTGCGAATTCCCCGCCTTTGCCAAGGGCACCGAGACGCTCGCCAAAGCGATCGCCGAAAGCGAAGCGACGAGCATCGTGGGCGGCGGCGACAGCGCGGCCGCGATCGAAAAATTCGGTCTGGCAAGCAAGATCACCCACGTTTCCACGGGCGGCGGCGCCTCGCTGGAATTTCTGGAAGGTCTGGTACTTCCCGGCATCGCCTGCCTGCAGGACAAATAAAACGCGACAAAAAAGGTGCCGGAGAACCGGCACCTTTTTTACCAACGCTTCTCTGATTCTGAACGAACGTTTTTACCAAGGAAAGAAGGTATCTTACGATGAAAAAACGCGAAATCGTCATCGCCGGCAACTGGAAAATGAACAAAACGCCCTTCGAGGCGCGCGTGCTTGCCGAAGCCGTCCGCGAGCGCTGTGAAAACGCCGCCTGCAAGGTCGTGATCTGCGTGCCCTTCGTGGATCTGTTCCAGGCAAAAGAGGGGCTCCTCGGCTCCTCCAAGATCGCTCTCGGCGCGCAAAACGTGCATTGGGCGCCCTCCGGCGCCTTCACCGGCGAGATCTCCGCGGAAATGCTTTTGAGCTGCGGCACGGAATACGTCGTGATCGGCCACAGCGAACGCCGTCAGTATTTCGGCGAGACCGACGAGAGTGTGAACCGGCGCACGCTTGCCGCGCTTCAAGCGGGCTTAAAGCCGATCGTGTGCGTGGGTGAGACCGAACGGGAACGCGAAGAGGGTCTGACCGAAAGCGTGATCGCCCGTCAGGTCAAGGCGGCGCTTACAGACGTGGACGAAGCCGCTCTGGAAAACCTGATCTTCGCCTACGAGCCCGTTTGGGCGATCGGCACCGGCAAGACCGCGACGAGCGAACAGGCCGAGGAGGTTTGCCGCTATCTGCGCGATCTCGTGAAAGAGCTCTATTCCGACGCCGCGGCAGACGCCCTGACGATCCAGTACGGCGGCTCCATGAACGCGAAAAACGCAGCCGAACTGCTCTCCATGCCCGATATCGACGGCGGACTGATCGGCGGCGCGTCCTTGAAGCCGGACGACTTTGCCGTGATCGTGAACGCGGGCAGCGAAAAGGCCGCGCGTCTGTAAGGTTTTGGACAAGATCCGCTTATCGCTTGCGCCGATCGCGGGCTTTTCCGATCGCGCCTTTCGCACGCTCTGCAAAGAGTGCGGCGCGGATCTCGTCTATACCGAGATGATCTCCGCGAAGGCGGTCGCGTTCGGTGATAAAAAAACGCACGCGCTTGCGGATTTTGCGCCCGTTGAGCGTCCGATCATATTCCAGGTCTTCGGCCGCGAGCCGGAGGATCTGTCGCGCGCGGTCGCGCTCCTGTACGAGCGCTGTGAGCCGGACGGGTTTGACTTGAACTGCGGCTGTCCCGTGCCGAAGGTCGTCAAAAGCGGCGAGGGCAGCGAATTGATGCGCGAGCCGAAGCGGATCGAAAAACTCGTGCGCGCGATGGTCGCCGCGAGTCCCGCGCGCGTGAGCGTGAAATTGCGCACCGGGATCGACGACGCGCACAAAAACGCGCTGATCTGCGCGCGCGCCGCCGAAGACGGCGGCGCAAGCCTCGTGACCGTGCACGGCAGAACGCGCGCGGGCATGTTCTCCGCGCCGATCGATTACGACACGATCGCAAGCGTGCGCGGCGCCCTCTCGATCCCCGTTTGCGCAAACGGCGGGATCCGGGACGAACAGAGCGCGCGCGAAACGATCGAGCGCACGGGCTGTACGGAGCTGATGATCGCGCGCGGCGCCCTGGGCGATCCCGCGATCTTTACGAAGCTCCAAAACGCGCTAAACGGCGAAAACCGCCGGCTTCCCGATCCGAAAACGCTGCTTTTGCGGCACTTATCCCTTGCCTGCGCCTATAAACCCCTGCGGCAGGCCCTGCCGGAGCTGCGGGGACAATTGCAGTTCTATTTCAAAAACAAATCCGGATCCGCCCGCGCCCGCGAGCGCCTGATGCGCTCGCAGAGCCGGGAAGAGATCCGGGACGTGATAGAGGATTATTTCAAGGATGATCTATCTCGATAACGCCGCGACGACCTTCCCGAGCGCTGCGGCGCTCGCCGCCTTTGAAGCCGAGGCGCTGGCGGGGGCGAATCCCTCGTCCCTGCACCGCGCGGGCTTTGACGCGCACACGCGTCTGGAATCCGCGCGGCAAACGATCGCCCGCACCGTGCACGCCCTGCCGGAAGAGGTCTTATTCACCTCCGGCGGGACGGAAAGCGCAAACCTCGCGCTGTTCGGCGCCGCGCGCGCCCGCAGGCGGAGGGGCAACACGATCCTCTGCTCAGACGCGGAACACCCCTGCGTGGAAGAAACGATGCGGGATCTGTCCGAGGAATTCGGCTTTACTCTGATCCGGATCCCGACCAAGGGCGGGGTTTTGGATTTAGACGCCGTGAGGCTTGCCGCCGGCCGCGGCGACGTGATCTTATGCGCGTTTATGCGGGTGAACAATGAAACGGGCGCGATCTTCGATACGAAAACCGCCTTCGATCTTGTCCGCGCGCAAAACGAAAACGTCTTTTGCTTCAGCGACTGCGTGCAGGCGTATCTGAAAGAAGATCTTTCGCTTGCAGCCCTCGGAGCGGACGCGATCAGCCTTTCCGCCCACAAGATCCGCGCCCTGCGCGGCGCGGGCGCTTTGGTGCGCAAAAAGAATCTCCGGCTTTTGCCCCACACCTTTGGCGGCGGGCAGGAAAGCGGA
>CADBPF010000049.1 GCA_902796545.1 uncultured Ruminococcus sp.
ATCTCTTTGGAAAAATAAAGCATGGAGATCTTATCCGTCACCTTCCCGTTTTTCTGCTTTTTAGTCGGCGGGATGCTGATCAAGCGCTTCTATCATCTCTCGGATGAGGTCGCGTCTTTCGTCAACCGCCTCGCCTACTATATCGCCATGCCCGCGATGATCTTTCAGGGCGTTTCCTCCTTTGAATTTTCGGAAAGCTTCCGTTTGGATCTGGTGGGACACAATCTTTTGACGACCGGGATTCTGTACGGCGTCTTTTTCGGCGCAAGCTTCCTTGTCCGGCCGAAAACGCGCCGCGGCGCCTTTCATTTGAGCGTCTTTCGCTCAAACGTCGGCTATATCGGCATCCCGGTCGTGCAGGGATTTTACGGCGACGAGGCCGTGGGACGGGTGGCGGTCGTCAACGGATTCGACACGCCCTACTGCATCTTCCTGTCCGTGATCTCGCTGTCGGTTTTCAGAGCGCTGGACGGTCAGAGTCCGGCGGGCGAAGGCAAAAAGCTGATCCGCAAACTCCTCGCCTTCTTTTACAATCCGTTCTTTTTGGCGACGCTGTTCGGGCTTTGCGCGTCTTATTTCAAAATCCCGGTGGTCGGCGCTCCGGTCGTCGGTGATCTGATTCGGATGTGCGCGTCCATGGCGATGCCGCTTGCGCTCATTTCCATCGGGCTCGGGATCTCGTTTCACTCGATGAAGCGGCAGATCCCCGCGCTTGCTCTGATCTGCGCGATCCGCCTGATCCTGGCGCCGGCATTCGGCTATCTGCTGGCAAGAAACGTGTTCGCGCTGACCGGCACGGATCTTGCGATCGCAGTCCTGCTCACCGGCACGCCCGTTTCCGTTTCCAGCTTCGTTCTGGCGCGGGAAATGGGCGCGGACAAGGAATTTTCCGCAAACGCCATCGGCGTTTCCACGCTTTTGAGCGTCCTGACGCTTTCGCTGCTGCAAAGCGTTCTCACACGGTAAAGTCCATTTCAAGCAAAGGAGGAACCCTATGATCATTCGCAAAATCTGGGCGGACGATATCGCGCCGTTCCAGCGCGAACGGATGCTTCTGGATCTGCCGGAATCCGAAACGATCGCGATCGGCTACGTGGCGTTAAAGCCCGGCGAATCCACCGACATCGGTCTGCACGACGATGAAGAAGAAGCCTACGTGGTGCTGTCCGGCAAGGCAAAGCTCATGCTCGGAGACAGTTATCACGAGCTGGAAAAAGGCCACGTGGTTTACGTGCCGCGCAATACGCCGCACCGCATGACCTGCATCTCCGAGGCGCCGCTCGAATATCTCTATTTTGCCAATTACCCCGACACGAACCAATAAATACCATAAAGGAGAACTACCATGGAAAAGAAAAGCTACGACATGATCCCCCGCAAGACCCAACGCATCGAAACCAAACACCGCCGCATCGTGACCGACATTCCCGTTCCGGAATCCGCCCCGATCGTGGAACGTCTGCGCAAATACGAGCCCCGCTCCATGAGCGGTCAGCCGCTGGTGATTTGGGATCGCGCGGAAAACTATAACGTGTATGACAAATTCGGCAACAAGTGGATCGACTTCTCCTCCGGCGTGCTCGTGACCAACGCGGGCCATTGCAACCCCGACGTGCAGAAAGCCGCGCTCGACATGATCAGCCACGGTCTGATGCACAACTACTGCTTCCCGAGCGAGATCCGCAGTCTGTTCGTGGAAGCGCTGGTCGAAAACACCCCGGATTATCTGGAAAAATGCTTCCTGCTCACCACCGGCGGCGAATCCACCGAGTGCGCGATCAAATTGATGCGTACCTGGGGCGTGAATCACTCCGAGGGCAAGACCCGCCGCAAGATCATCACCTTTGAAAACGACTTCCACGGCCGCACCATGGGCGCGCAGATGGCGGGCGGCAGTCCCGGCGGCAAGGCCTGGATCGTGAACCACGACCCGGATATGCACACCGTTCCCTTCCCGAACCGTTTCCTTTATGACTGGGCGGACGAGAACCGCGCGGATTATTCCGACGAAAAGTGCTTTGCCGAATGGAAAAAGTATCTGGACGCGGTGGCGAAACCCGACCAGATCGCCGGCTTCATGCCCGAGACCTTCCAGGGCGGCTGGGTCCAGCTCATGCCCAAGGGCTTCGTGAAGCTTTTGCGCAAATTCTGCGACGACAACGGCATTCTTTTGTGCTTCGACGAAGTGCAGGCGGGCGCCGGCAGAAGCGGCAAATTCTTCGCTTATCAGCACTATGACGTGAAAGCGGACCTCGTTTGCTGCGGCAAGGGCATTTCCTCCTCGCTGCCGCTGTCCTGCGTGCTCGGCCGCGCGGAGATCATGGATCAGTACGGCCCGAACGAAATGACCAGCACCCATACCGGCAACCCGGTCAGCTGCGCCTGCGCGCTTGCCAACCTGAAATACATTTTGAGCCACGATCTCGTCGCGCGCGCCGCGAAGCTGGAAAGCATCTGCCGCGACAGACTGACGGAGATGCAGAAGAAATATCCGCAGATCGGCTTCGTGTCCGGCGTGGGTCTTGCCTGGGCGCTCGTGTTTACGAAACCCGGCACCAAAGAGACCGACAACGACTTTGCGCACGACGTGGTCCGCAATTCCGTGGAACGCGGCCTGCTGTTCTTCGCACCGGTCGGCAGCGGCGCCACCGTCAAGGTCACGCCTCCGCTCACCATCGATGAAGACGCGCTGATCGAGGGTTTGGACGTTTTGGACGAAGCGATCGCCGAAGCGGTCAAAGGTAACTGAACGAAGGATCTCAAAAAATGAACGGCAAAATTTGCCGTTCATTTTTTTGACAGATCGGATCACCGGTGATATACTATAACTGTTCGTAAGAACACAACACTTTATCGGGAGGTACTTATGAAAAAGACCTTGGCATTTGTTTTAGCGGCGACCATGCTCGTTCTGCTCTGCGCCTGCGGCGGCAGCGGCAACACCGACACGACCGATCCTGCAAAGATCAAAGGCGAAGTCATTGACGCGGGCGAAGTGAAAGCCCTGCTCCCCGAAGGCTGGATGAACGTTCCCGCCACCGACGTTTTCAACGACAACGCCGCCAAAACCAATGAACTGAAATTCTACAAAGGCGCAAAAAGCGATCAGGATCAGTTCAGCTGCCCCTACGTGCAGATCGACTACTACGGCGAAAATCACACGTCGATGGACGTGAAAGATCTGTACGATAACGTCAAAGACGTGGAAGACGTCGTCGCGGGCAGCTACACCTTCACCGGTTACACCGGCGAAATGGTCGAAGGCTATACCAACGCGATCCTCTGGCTCAAGGACAACCCCGATATCATGCAAGTCACCTTGAACCTCACTTCCACCAAGAACGGCGTCAAGTCCATCGAATTGACCGACGCGGATCTCATCGCGATCCTTTCGAGCATCGAGTATTAAACGCTCACTTAAAAAAAGATCGCCCGACCGGGCGGTCTTTTTTTTACAGGGAAAAAGCGCTCCACATACGCGGAGCGCTTTCTTTTTTACGATCAGTCGATCGGCTCGATCATGCCGTAATCGTTATCTTTTCTGCGATAGACCACGCAGATGCGGTCGGTATCCTCGTTTTTGAACACGTAGAACTGATGGCCGAGCAGGTTCATCTGCAGCACCGCTTCCTCCGGGCTCATCGGACGATACAGGAAATGCTTGGTGTTGGTGATTTTGAATTCCGCGGGTTCTTCAACCGGTTCATCGGCAGGCTCGAACGCGCCGGCGCGCAGACGTTTTTCCAGCTTGGTCTTGTATTTGCGAAGCTGACCTTCGATGATGTCGATCGCCGCGTCCGCCGCGGTCAACGCGTCGGACGAATCCTTCACGTCCGCGCGATAGAAGGTAGAGGTGTCAAAGACGGTCAACTCCAGCCGGACCAGGCTGTGTTCCTCCGAGAGTTTTACGCTCAATTCCGCATCGGGGGAGAAAAAGCGCTCTAAACGCGCAAATTTCTTTTCCAGACGCTCTTTTTGCTGATCGGAAAGTTCGGTTTTTTTCAGCTTGTAGTTGACTTTCATCGGTGTAAACTCCCTTCGCAGATTCGGAAAGACACTCTTTCCGCTTTTAGTATAGCACGGTTTTTGAAAAAAGAAAAGGTCTTTTTTTGAGCGTTTCCCATCGGAATAAAATTCACAAGCCGCCGCATACTAACAGCAAATCCGCTTTCAAAGGAAAGGATATGAATATGAAACGTGAAAAACAAAAATCGCTTTTCGCGTCCGGACTGTATATCGTCCTGGCGCTTTGCGTCCTGACCGTCGTCGGTGCGGGCGCCTATACCGCGATCAGTTCCCTGTTTTCCGCGCCGAAGACCGTCGGCACGACCACCTTCCCGCAGGAAAGCAAGCCGATCACCGACGCGACCACCGAAAAACCGTTCGAGCATTCCGTATCCGGCGGTTTCGGGGTGATCGCCGCTCCGGACGGCGGACCGGAGCAATCCAATCCCGATCTTGCGACCGAAAGTGAAGCGGTGAGCCACGTCTATCTGAGCCCGGTGGAGGAAACGAGCGTGCAAAAGGCGTATCAGATCGACTCTCTCAGTTACTCCGAGACCATGGCGGACTGGCGCGCCCACACCGGCGTGGACTTCACCGCTGAGGTCGGATGCGCCGTCTGCGCTTTCTCCGACGGTGTGGTCGAAAGCGTCCACGCCGATCCTCTGATGGGTCAGACGGTCGTCATCAATCACGGCGACGGCTTGAAGAGCGTGTATCAGAATCTTTCGGAAGAACTCCCCGACGCGATCACGGTCGGCGCAAGCGTCGCCGCGGGCGATCTGATCGGAAAAGTCGGCGAAACGGCACTCATCGAATGCGCGGAGACGAGCCACTTGCATTTTGAATTGCAAAAGGACGGCGCCGCGATCGACCCCGGAAACTATTTGGATCTTTGAGTTAACCCGCATTGGAAAAGCCCCGCGCATAAGCGCGGGGCTTTTCCGAAAAATTCGTTTCGTCATAAAGCAAACAGAGCCGTCGCGATCCCGAAATAGACGAGCAGCGTCAAGCTGTCCACGATGGTGGTAACGAGCGGCGCCGCCATGACCGCGGGGTCGGCGTGAAAGCGTTTGGCTAAAATCGGCAAAAGACTGCCGACGGTCTTTGCCAGGATCACGGTCGCGATCATACTGATCGCAAGCGTAAGCGCGATCTGCTGCAGATGCTCCTGACCGGGATAAAAGAGCAAAACGCGCAGATAATTGAGCGCGCCGAGCGTGATCCCGACGAGCAGGCTGACGCGCAATTCTTTCCAAAGCACTTTCAGCCAGTCCTTGGCACTGACCTCGCCCAGACTCATACCGCGGATGATCAGCGTAGCGCTCTGGCTTCCGGCGTTGCCGCCCGTGTCGGTCAGCATGGGGATAAAGGTCACGAGCAGCGGGATCGAGGCGATCGCGTGCTCATAGCCGCCCAAGATCGTGCCCGTGATCATGCCGGAGAGCATCAGAAACAAAAGCCAAAGGATGCGGTTCTTATACAACGAAAAGACGCCCGTTTTCAGATACGGCGTGTCGGAGGGGTGCAAGGCGGCCATTTTTTCCATGTCCTCCGTCGCCTCTTCGGTCACAACGTCGATCGCGTCGTCAACCGTGACGATGCCGACCAGCCGGTTTTCCCCGTCCACGACCGGGATCGCCAGAAAGTCGTATTTTGCGATCTCTTTTGCCACGTGCTCTTTGTCGTCCGTGGTCGTCACGGAAATGACCGGCGTATGCATCACGTCGCGGATCAGCGCGTCCGGGTCGGCGTATAGAAGATCCACGATGTCCAGCATTCCGAGCAAATGCCTCGTGGAATCGATCACGTAGCCGACGTGTACCGTTTCCTTGTCTAAACCGGTTTTCCGGATATGCGCGATCGCTTTGGCGACCGTCATATTCTCTTTGAAATCGAGATATTCGGAGGTCATCACGCTGCCGGCGGAGTCCTCCGGATAATTGAGAAAGCGGTTCAAGAGCAAGCGGTTTTCGGGCGTCGCGTTGCTCAGCACCTTTTTCACGAGCGTCGCGGGCAATTCTTCCAGAAAGTCCACGGCGTCGTCCGTGTATAACTCTTCGATGATGAAGGCAAGATCCTTATCCGTCGCGGTCAGGGCAAGCGTTTCCTGCACGTCCGGCGACAAAAAGGAGAAGACCTCCGCGCTGACGCTTTTTTTGAGCATCCGGAACACTAACCGCAGCTGTTCTTCGCTCAAAGTTTCCAAAAACTCCGCCGCGTCCGCGGGGTTTTGTTCGGATAATTTCAGTCCGACCTGTCGGAAGCGCCGCGCTTCCAGGTCGTTTTCGAGTTCGAGCTTGACCTGTTCGTCCATGATTCGTACCGTCCTTTCCAAAAGAATCAGCCGCCGGGTCCTCCGGCGGCTGCGGCACGCGAAAACGAAAAGTCTCTTTTTCAAGACCCCGCGCGCCGGCAGCGCAAAGTGATGGTATTGGGATAACTTCGGCCTACGTCGTCCATACGGGGTCCTCCTTTCTGATCGCTCTGTTTTTTAATCGGCTTTGTGCTCGAGTTCTTTGACGAATTCTTCCAGGCGGTTCATCGCTTCCATAATGTGGTCGTAAGCATAGGCGTACGACATTCTCACAAAGCCCTCTCCCTGTTCGCCGAACGCGGGTCCCGGTACGACCGCGACCTTCTTTTCGAACAACAGGCGGCTGGCGAATTCCTCGCTGGAAAGCCCGAACCTGGAAATGTTCGGGAACACGTAAAACGCGCCCTGCGGCATGAAGCAATCGATGCCCATCCCGCGCAGGCGGGACACGATATATTGTCTGCGCATATCGTAGGCGTTACGCATATATTCGATATCCGCGTCGCCGTTTTTCATCGCCTCGATCGCGGCGTACTGGCTGACCGTGGGCGAGCACATCACGGCGTATTGGTGGATCTTGTTCATCTGCTCGGCGATCGCGCTCGGCGCGCAGGCGTAACCCATGCGCCAGCCGGTCATGGCAAAGGCTTTGGAAAAGCCGCCGATCAGCACGCTGCGCTCCTTCATCCCCGGAAGCGAGGTAAAGGACACGTGGCGCTTGCCGTAGGTCAGTTCGGCGTAGATCTCGTCGGAGGCTACGATCAGGTCGTGTTTTCGCACGACCTCCGCGATTTTTTCCAGATCGTGCCGCTCCATGATCGCGCCCGTGGGGTTGGACGGGAAGGTCATGATGACCAGCTTCGTTTTTTCGGTGATCGCGCCCTCCAGTTCCTCCGGGGTCAGCTTGAACTGGTTTTCCTCTTTGGTCGTGATCACGACCGGTTTGCCCTCCGCTAAAATCGTCAGCGGGCGATAACACACAAACGACGGCTCGATCACGATCACCTCGTCGCCCGGCTCCACGAGCGTGCGGATACACAGATCCAAGGCTTCGCTCCCGCCGACGGTCACGAGGATCTCGCTGTAGGGATCGTAATTCAGCTGGAACCGGCGCTCCAGATAGTGCGCGATCTCCTCGCGCAGCTCCACGAGTCCGATATTCGAGGTGTAATACGTTCTTCCCTCTTCGAGCGCCTGGATGCCCTTTTGCCGGATATGCAAAGGCGTTACGAAGTCCGGCTGCCCGACGGTCAGCGAGATCACGCCGCGCATCTCATCCAGAATGTCGAAGAACTTCCGGATGCCGCTCGGCTGGATATCCTGTACTTTGCGGGAGATCAGTTTGTCGTAGGAGATCATGACTACCTTTCCGAAAACGCCTGTTTTCGCGTTCTATAAATACTTGTTTTCGCGTTCAATCCAAGAAAACCGGTTCCGGAGAACCGGAGGCAAAGCTTGTGATCCGGTCCACGCCGATCGAGCGCAGCGCGTCAACGGTTTCTTTCACCCCGTCGCCGATAAGCGCCGGGGAATGCGCGTCGCTTCCGATCGTGAAGAGCTTCCCGCCGAGATCGCGGTAATAGCGGACGAATTCGAGCCGCGGGACGGGCTCGCCCATCCCTTTGCGGAAGCCGGAAGTGTTGAGCTCCAGCGCGATTTCGTGGTCGATCATGATCCGGAAGATCTCGTGATACAGATCGGCAAAATCCAGTCTTCTGATCGGACCGTCTTTGAGATAGGCGTGCAGATAGCGTTCCTGATAGTTGAGATGCCCGAGCGTCTGAAAACGCCCGATCCCCCAGGTTAGGTGCGCGATCGTTTCTTTGAGATAATGCTCCCAGAGCGTGAACAGCTCGTAGTGCGACATCGCGCGATAGTCGAGATAATAAAAATCCGGAACGCTCTCTTCGTTGTGCAGAGAGCCGATCACAAATTCAAAGGGGTGTTTCCGCAGGACCTCTTCTGCAAGCGGAGCGTTCTGCGCCGGCTGCCCAAGTTCGATCCCGTAGAGCACGGTCAGTTTCCCGGAAAACGCGTCCTTGGCTTCTAAAATCTCGGCTTGGCGTTTTTCCAGATCCACCGGCGGCAAAGCGCCCGTCGAGATGGCGTTCACGCAATAATGATCGGTCAGCGCGATCTCGTTTAGGCCTTTTTCGTACGCGGCTTGGCAGATCGCCATCGGCGAGCAGTCGCATCGTTTGTCGTGATCGAAGGAATAGACCGTATGGATATGCGTATCCGCCGAAAACATAGCTCCTCCGATGGACGAATGATAAATCAAGTTATTCTAACACAAAGCAAACGAAAATTCAATCCAAACCGGATAAAAAACCGATCGCATCATTCTTTGAGCCAGCCGCGCTCGAGTGCGCTTTGGATGAGCTTCAAGCTGTATTCGTAGAGCTCCGGAACCGCGGATTCGATCATTTTCACGCGGCGCCTCACGCTTTGCGCGCTCACGCCGTGTTCGATCCAGGACTTGCCTTCGGTCTCGTAATTCATAAAAAGCGGCTGGAAATGGTCGAGCGCCGCGCAAAACAGCGCAGACGGCGTTTCTTCCGCGTCAAACTCGCGCCAGAGCGCTTCCAGCTCCGCGCCCTGATCCGCGGGCAGGAGCCCGAACAGGCGCTTTGCCGCCGCGTTTTCTCTGTCCGCCTTCGAGTCCATCGCGCTTTGATCGTACACGTAACTGTCCCCCGCGTAGATCTCCACGAGATCGTGCACGGCGGCCATCCGCAGCACCCGTTCCGGATCCGCTCCGGGCGGGGCGTAGGACTCAAAGAGGATCGCGAGCAAGATCAGCGAAAAACTGTGTTCCGCGTCGTTTTCCCTGCGGCTTGCGTCGCCCGTGTAGGTGCGGCGCAAAACGTATTTCATCCGGTCGGTCTCCCGGAAGAACGCGAGCCGCTTTTCAAAATCATCCATCAAAGATCCAGGGATTCCAGCATGGAATCCATATTGTAAAACCCGGGCTCCTTGCCGATCAGAAAGCCCGCCGCGCGCAAGGCGCCTGCGGCAAAGACCGACCGATCCTGCGCGCTGTGCGAAATTTCCACGACTTCCTTGTCGCCCGCGAAGATCACCTCGTGCTCGCCGACGATCGTGCCGCCGCGGATCGAGGAAATCCCGATCTCGTTTTTCGCGCGCGGGGCGCTTTTTCCGGTGCGGTCAAACACGTATTCCGGCTCGTTTTCCAACACGGAGGCGATGTTGTTCGCGATCATCAAAGCCGTGCCGCTCGGCGCGTCCACCTTATAGCGGTGATGCCGTTCGAGAATCTCGATATCGAAATCGTCCCCGAGCGCGCGCGCGGCGCGGCGGCAGAGCGCGCAAAGCACGTTCACGCCGATGGAAAAATTCGCGCTGTAAAAGACCGGCACGTTCATACTCAATGCCAAAAGCCGCGCTTCCCCGACCGCGTCGTAGCCCGTGGTCGCGATCACGCAGGGCGTGTTCGAGCGTTCGGCAAAATCCGCAAGCGCGCCGAGTGCCTCCGGCCGGGAAAAATCCACGATCACGTCCACGCACTCCCGCACCTCGGAAAAACTGCGATAGATCGGAAAGCCCTGCCCGGACTCTTTTGCGTTTGCATCCACGCCGCAGACGACCCGGTCGCCTTTTTCCTCGGCACACGCGGCAAGCGCCCTGCCCATTTTCCCGCAGGCGCCGGAAATCAGAAGTTTCAACATCCTGTGACTCCTTTGTTACAGCAGTCCGACGTTTTTCATCGCCTGCACCAAAAACTCCTTGTGCTTCGGCTCCATTTCGCAAAGCGGCATCCGCACCTGATCCGAGCATTTGCCCAAAAGCGCCATGGCGGTCTTGATCGGGATCGGATTGACCTCGCAGAAGATCGCGCGGATCAGCTCCAGATACTTGAATTGCAGTCTGCGGCTTTCCTCGATATCGCCCTCGAAGAATTTCTGGCAGATCAGATGCGTTTCCTTCGGCACGAGATGCGACAAGACCGAGATCACGCCCTGTCCACCGAGCGACAAGAGCGACAGGGTCATATCGTCGTTACCGGAGTATAAAAGCAGATCGTCGCCGCACATCGCGCAGGTGCGGGTGATCTGGCAAATATCCGGATTCGCTTCTTTCACGCCGCAAATGTTCGGATGCTTGGACAATTCGTAATAGGTCTCCGGCTGAATGGTCAGGCCCGTGCGCGTCGGCACGCTGTAGATCAGAAGGGGTTTCGTCGCCGCGTCCGCGACCACGTTGTAATGCCGGATCAGCCCGAGCTGGGAGGTCTTGTTGTAATACGGGGTCACGACGAGCACGCCGTCCACGCCCGCCCCGCAGGCAAAGCGCGTGAGCTCCACCGCGTAGCGGGTGTCGTTGGAGCCTGTGCCTGCGATGACCTTGGTGCGGCCGTTCACCTTTTCCAGACAAAACTCGATCAGACTGCGGTGTTCCGTATCGGACAGCGTACTGCCCTCTCCGGTGGTCCCGCAGACGATGATCGCGTCGATCGAGTTTGCGATCTGTTCTTCCAGGATCGCCGCAAACGCGGTATAGTCGATCTCCTCTCCCTTGAAGGGCGTGAGGATGGCGGTGCCGGCACCGCGGAAAATCGGGGTCTTTTTCATGGTATTCTCCTTATCAACGCATCGGATCAGATCTTTTCCAGTATATGCCGCGCCGGTCGAAAAGAACTGTAAAAAAACAAAAAACCGGTTGAAAACCGGCGGCTTGTGCGGTATAATGAAACAAGTAGTTCGAAACCCGCATGATAGCCCTTCACCGGTCGCGGTGACAGTCGGCAAACTGTTCGTCCGCCGCCCAGGGTCTGCCGGTGTCCGCCCGACCGCCCTTCGGCCCGCTCACCTTTCACCCCGAACGAGACCGGATCGCCGATACGCGGTTACTGATTGAGAAGGCACCTCTATCTTCGCCTCGTATTCTACCATTTTTCCCAAAGGATGTCAACTGTTTTTATGGACGCGCGCACCCCGGATTTTTATCTTCGCACTTCCTCCTACGACTACGATCTGCCGCAGGAACTGAGCGCGCAGCATCCCGCCGACCGGCGGGACGCGTCGCGCCTGTTGGTCTGCGGAAGCGATAAGAGTTTGTCCGACCGCGCCTTTTGCGATCTGACCGATCATCTGAAGCCGGGCGATCTGATCGTGATCAACGAAACGAAGGTGCTTCCCGTGCGCCTGCATCTTACCAGCGAGCGCTACGAAAAGCCCGTGGAATTTTTACTCTTGAAAGAGGTCTCGCCCGACGTCTGGGAATGCCTCGCCAAGCCGGGCAAGCACGCAAAAGAGGGGCAAAGCTATCGCGTATCCGACGCGATGAGCGCGACCGTGACCGGCGTTTTGCCGGACGGCAATCGGCTGCTTTCCTTTACCTACGATCAAAACACCCCCTTTGTCGAGCTTTTGGAGCGTTACGGCGAAGTGCCCCTGCCGCCCTATATCCACGAAAAGATCCGCGACAAGAGCCGTTATCAGACCGTCTATGCGAAGAATCCGGGCAGTGCCGCCGCGCCGACCGCGGGCTTTCATTTCACAAAAGAGCTGATGGACCGCGCGCGCGAAAAAGGCGCAAGCTTTTGCCCCGTCACGCTTTCGATCGGGCTCGGGACCTTCCGCCCCGTCAAGACCGAGGATCTGTCCCGTCACAAGATGCACTCGGAGCATTTCGAGATTTCTGAAGAGGCGGCAAACGCGATCAATCGCGCCAAAGCCGAAGGGCGGCGCGTGATCGCCGTCGGCACCACCTCCTGCCGCACGCTGGAAAGCGCCTGGGACGAGAAAACGCAGTCCGTGCGCGCGCTCTCCGGCGACACGGAGCTTTTCATCCACCCCGGCTTTTGCTTTCACGTGTTGGACGGGCTCATCACCAATTTCCATCTGCCGCAGAGCACGCTTTTGATGCTCGTCTGCGCGTTCTGGGGCTATGACGATACCATGCGCGCCTACCGCCACGCGGTAGAAAAGCGCTACCGTTTCTTTTCCTTCGGGGACGCCTGTTTGTTCTTATGAAACCCGTCGTTTTGCTGTTCGGCCCGACCGCGTCCGGAAAAAGCGCGCTTGCCCTGTCTTTGGCGGAGCGTTTTTCGGGCGAGATCGTCAGCGCCGATTCCATGCAGATCTATCGCGGGATGGATATCGGCACCGCAAAGGCGACGAGCGAGGAGCGCGCGCGCGTCCCGCACCATTGTATCGACCTGTGCGAGATCACGGAAAGCTTTTCCGTCGCCGAATACCGCGCGCACGCAAAGGCGGCGATCAACGAGATCCACGCAAGACGAAAGCTGCCCTTTGTCGTCGGCGGCACGGGGCTGTATTTCGACGCCTTGCGATTCAGACAGAGCTACGGTCAAAGCGGCTTTTCCCCGGAATTGCGCAAACGACTGGGAAAGCGTTACGAAACCGAGGGCGCCGAGGCGCTGTACGCCGAGCTGTCCCGGATCGACCCCGAGCGCGCAAGCGCGATCCACGCAAACGATGCAAAGCGCGTCCTGCGCGCGCTCGAGATCTATTACGCCACGGGCAAGGCGCCGACGAGCGCACAGACGAAAACGCCCGAGACCGAATACCGCTTTTTGCCCTTGTATTTGAATTTTTCCGAGCGCGCGGCGCTCTATTGCGCCTGCGATACGCGCGTGGACCGCATGATGGCGGCGGGACTGCTAAACGAAGTTCAAGCGCTTCTTGCGCGCGGGCTTGAACGCTCCGCGACCGCGTCCCAGGCGATCGGCTACAAAGAACTGATCCCCTGTCTAAACGGCGGCGCGGACCTTTCGGATGCGGTCGAACTCATCAAACGCCGCACGCGCAATTACGCCAAGCGGCAGATCACCTGGTTTTCGCGCGAGTTTACCCAAAACCTGGTCGCGGGATCGGAAGACACGCAAAAAACGGCAGAAACGCTCGTCACGGAATTTTTGAAGGAGTCGGGATGTTAAGCAAATTATTGGAACGCGTCAGCGCGGCGCTGTTGTTCGCGCTGGTGGTCGTGTATATCGTGATCCAGATCTCCTCGGCGCTCACCACGCAGATCGTGACCGAGCTTGCCGGTCAGAACACCATCGAGGAAAAGGTGGAGACCACCGGCTATATCTTCCGCAACGAGGAACTGATCCACGCCACGCGCGCCGGCGTCGTCCACCGCGCGGTCGCGGAGGGCGGCAGGGTCGCAAAGCAGCAGACCGTCGCCACGATCTACGCAAGCGACGCGGCAAATCAGGTGCAGTCCGAGATCACGAAGATCAACGAGCAGCTCGCGGTCCTGGAAGCGAGCGTGGTCGATACGAACTACGCGACCGGCACCGTTTCCAAGCAGGACGCGACCGTGTATTCCCTGCTCCACGAGGTGCGCGAAAACGTCGCGCTCGGCGCGTACCGCCTCGCCGCCTCCAACCGCTCCGCCTTGCAGATCGCGCTCAATAAGCGTTTGCTTTTAGTCGGAGAGGAAACCGACTTTTCCGCCCGCGTCGAGGAACTGAACGCGAAAAAGACCGCGCTCACCTCCTCGCTCACCGAAGCGTTGGAAACGATCTCCGCGCCGAACGCCGGCTACTATTCCGGCGAGGTGGACGGATACGAATCTCTCTTTACGATGGACGCGCTCAACGCTCTGACCGTGGACGGTCTGGACGAGCTTTCCAAAAGCAAGCCCGCGGCGCTCGAAGAACTCACGATCGGGAAACTGATCCGCGATTTTACCTGGTATCTCGCCTGCCCCGTGGATCGGTCGGACGCGCTCGGGCTCACCGAGGGCCGCGCCTACACGCTCACCTTCCCCTATTCCTCCGACGCGCGCATCCGCGCCACCCTGACGAAAAAAGTCACCCAGACCGACCGCGACACCGTGGTATTGGTCTTTTCCACCAACAGCATCCCCACCGATTTCAACTTCGCGCGCTCGCAGACCGTGCAGATCGTTTTGCGCAGCTATACCGGCCTGCAGATCGTGAAAAGCGCCCTGCGGCAGGTGGACGGCGTCGAGGGGGTTTACGTCCTTACCGGCGGCACGATCACCTATAAGCAGGTCTCGCGCATCTATGAAAACGAGGGCTATTACCTCGTCCGGCAGAATCCCGAAAACGCTCCGGATTCGCTGCCCTATCTGCAGCTTTACGACGCGGTCATCGTCCGCGGAAAAGATCTCTATACCGGAAAGGTCGTGACCTGATTTGGCACTGACAGAGGAAAGAAAACAAGAAATCGCCCGCGGCTATCAAAGCGTGTGCGCGCGCATCGACGCCTGCGCGAAACGCTCCCCCTTCCGCCAGAACGTAACGCTCGTCGCCGCCAGCAAAACGCGCTCCGCCGAGGAGATCAATTACGCCCACTCGCTCGGGCTTTCTTCCATCGGGGAAAACCGCGTGCAGGAGCTGCTTGCCAAATACGACGATCTCGACCGTGATCTCGACGTGCAGTTCATCGGCGCCCTGCAGACCAACAAGGTCAAGTATATCATCGATAAGGTTTCCCTCATCCATTCCGTGGATCGCGAGGATCTCGCGCTGGAGATCGAAAAGCAGGCGGCAAAGCGCGGACTGATCGCAAAGATCCTATGCGAAGTGAATCTGGGAGAAGCGCAGAAAAGCGGGATCGAGCCGGAAAAACTGGACGATCTGCTCTGCTTTCTCTCAAAACTTCCGCACGTTCGCGTGCTCGGACTCATGGCGGTTTTGCCGGTTTGCGGGAGTTTTGAACAGCAATTTGAGATTTGTTCGAAATTTATGAAAATTTTTGTTGACAAGAAGGCGAAAAATATAGATAATATTAGTATGCAAATATCCTCACTCGGAATGAGCGGGGATTTCCCCGCCGCGATCGCCGCCGGTGCCAACACCGTTCGGATCGGCAGCGCGATCTTCGGCGCACGAGACGGCAAACAAAATCAGTAATGAAAATACATGGAGGACAACGAAATGAGTTGGAAAGACAAGATCTCAAACCTGATGTACAATCCGCAGCCGAGCGACGACTACGTGGATGACTACGATCCGGAACAGGACGAATACGCCAAACAGGATCCGGCGCAGGAAGCGGCGCCCGCCGCCCCCGCCCAGTCCAGAAGCGCGAATCAGTTCAATATGAGCTCCGGCTCCTCCATCGAAATGAAAGTGGTCAAACCCGAGCGTCTGGAAAGCGTCACGCAGATCGCCGATCAGCTGCTTGCCCGCAAGACCATCCTTTTGAACCTGGAAGAGACCAACAAGGAAACCTCCCGCCGTCTGATCGACTTCTTGAACGGCGTGGCGTACGCGATCAGCGGCACCTTGAAGAAGGTCGCCAACAATACTTACGTGATCACGCCCTCCAACGTGGAGGTTTCCGGCGAACAGCTTCACGACGCACAAGCGCAGGAGAAAACCGGCGAGTCGCTTTAAGCCACTTTTCCGTAAGATCATTCTTGACGAATCAGATCCATTCAGGGTACGCTTCGGTTTTTTCCGAAGCGTACTCTGTTGAGTTAAGGCGGTGGATTTCTTGCAGCAGATCCTCAACGTGTTTATCAGCTGTATGACGGTCTTTCTGGCGGCGCTGGAGCTCTGTATGCTCGCCCGCGCGGTCTTGAACTGGCTTCCTCTGGATGAGGAATCCGCGGTCTATCGGTATCTTTTCTGCGTGACCGAACCGCTGGTGCTTCCCGTGCGCGCGATCTTCGATCGCATCCCCGCGTTCGGGAATTCCCCAATCGACGTTTCGTTTTTCATCACGCTGATCTTGCTTTCCGTGATCAGTTCCCTGCTTTCCGGGATCCCAGTCACGGCGTAACAAAGGAGTTTTTATGATTCCTCCCCAGGATCTCCAAAACAAGAAATTTTCCCACACGGTGCGCGGCTATAACCCCATCGAGGTGGACGACTACGTCAAGTTTCTTTTGACGCGGTACGCTCAGCTTTACGCGGAAAACGCCGATCTGGAAAAGCGCCTGCACATCGTCAGCGGGAAATACGAGGAGCTTGCCGGCGACGAGGAAACGATCCGCAACGCCGTTTCCCAGGCAAAGAAACTCTCGCAGGCGATGATCGAGAACGCGCAGAAGACCTCCGAAAAACTCGCAAACGAAGTCCAAGCGCGCTGCGATCAGATCCTTGCCGACGCCCAGAGTAAACTGGACGCAGAGAAAAAGGAGCTTGCCGAATTGCGCGCGGAAGCGGCAAAATTCCGCAAGCTGCTGCTCGACGAGTATTCCCGCCATTTGAGCCTGATGAAGCAGTCCTCCGTCTATCTGCCGAACGATCCGGACGAGGTCGCGTTCCCCGATCAAACACGCTTACGGGAGACCGTGCTTTCCGATCTGGATCCCGATCAGGCGCTCGACGACGCGATCATCGCGCCCTCCCGGGATCCGGAGCTTGACGAATTCAAGCGTTTCGTGCATCCCGCCGCAAGCGGGAACGATCCGAAAAAAGACCGGCTGAACCAGGAGATCTACAAGGTCTCGGTGGACGTGGAAGAGCCCGCCGACGACGTTTCCGTCAGCGCCCCAAAAGAAGAGTCCCGTTTGGACGACTCTCTCTCCGCCTCCGACGAAAAGGAGCCGGAATTATTCTGAAATCAAATATTTACGGGTGACGCAAAGCGCACGCTTCGTCGCCCGTATTTTGAAACTCAACCGAGGTAACGAGATGTCAGCAATCGATTATTCCAAAACGCTCAATCTGCCGGAAACCGAGTTTTCCATGAAGGCAAATCTTCCCCAAAAGGAGCCGGAACGGGTCAAGGCCTGGTCGCAGGATCAGCTGTACGAAGCCCTGCTCGAGCGCGCGCGCGACGCAAAGCCCTTCGTGTTCCACGATGGGCCGCCCTACGCCAACGGCGATATGCACATGGGGCACGCGCTCAACAAACTCTTAAAGGATTTCATCGTCAAATACAAGGCGATGAGCGGCTATCGGGTCGCCTATATCCCCGGCTGGGATACGCACGGTCTGCCGATCGAATTGCAGATGTTAAAAAAGCATAAGGTCAACCGCAAGGAAATGGATCCTTTGGAATTCCGCGCCCTGTGCGAGAACTTTGCCAAAGAGAACGTGAACCGGCAAAAGGAGCAGATCCGCCGGCTCGGCGTATTATGCGATTTCGATCATCCCTATCTTACCCTGCAGCACGATTTTGAAGCAAAGCAGATCGAGATTTTCGGCGCGATGGCGGAAAAAGGCTATATCTATCAAGGCAAAAAGCCGGTCTATTGGTGCCCGCACGACGAAACGGCGCTCGCGGAAGCCGAGATCGAATACGCCGACGATCCCTGCACCTCCATCTACGTGAAATTCGCCGTCACGGACGACAAGGGCAGATTTGCCGGCATATCCGACCGCGTCGATCAGATCAGTTTCGTGATCTGGACGACCACGCCCTGGACGCTTCCCGCAAACACCGCGATCTGTCTGGGTCCCGATTTCCGTTACGTCGTCCGCCGTTACGGGACCGAAGCCTACGTTTTGGCGGAGGAACTGGTGGAAGCGTTTGAACGCGCCGCAAAAAAAGAGGGCGGCGAAACGCTTGCCGGGTTTTCCGGAAAAGATCTGGAATATCTGCGCGTCTCTCACCCCTTTATGGCGCGCGAATCGCTCGTGATCGTGGGCGATCACGTCACGCTCGACTCCGGTACCGGCTGCGTCCACACCGCGCCCGGTCACGGATACGACGACTACCGCGTCTGTCTGAATTACGACGAACTCAAAGAAGGCTATCCCGTTCCCGTGGACGAACACGGCCGTATGACCGAAGAAGCCGGAAAATACTGCGGCATGAAGACCGACGACGCGAACGCCGCCATCCTTGCCGATCTGGAAGCCTCCGGCGCGCTGATCGCCAAAGAGGAGATCGTGCACCAGTACCCGCATTGCTGGCGCTGCAAGCATCCGGTCCTGTTCCGCGCCACCAAGCAATGGTTCTGCTCCGTGGAGCAGTTCAAAAAAGAGGCGGTCGAAGCCGTGCACAAGGTGCGCTGGCTGCCCGACTGGGGTGAAGCCCGCATCCAGGCGATGGTCGAGGATCGCGCCGACTGGTGCATCTCCCGTCAGCGTCTCTGGGGCGTGCCGATCCCGATCTTCTACTGCAAGCATTGCGGCAAAACCTTACTCAACAAGGAAACGACCGCGAAGATCGCCGACTGGTTTGCCAAAGAAGGCTCCGACGCGTGGTATCGCCACAGCGTGGAAGAGCTGATCGGGCGTCACACCTGTTCCTGCGGCGCAAGCGACTGGGAAAAGGGCACGGACATCATGGACGTCTGGTTCGATTCCGGCTCCTCCTACGCTTCCGTGCTGGAGCGCGCGGGGCAAACCTTCCCCGCCGACCTCTATTTAGAGGGCAACGACCAGTACCGCGGTTGGTTCCAGTCTTCCCTGTTGACGAGCGTCGCCACGCGCGGCACGGCGCCGTATCGCACCGTCATCACGCACGGCATGGTCGTGGACGGCGAGGGCAAAAAGATGAGCAAATCGCTCGGCAACGGGATCGATCCTATGGACGTTGCCGACCGCTACGGCGCGGATATCCTGCGTCTTTGGGTCTCCAGCTCCGATTACACCGGCGACGTGCGCATCTCCCCCGAGATCCTGAAACAGCTCTCCGAGATCTACCGCAAGATCCGCAACACCCTGCGCATCTTGATGGCAAACCTGAAAGACGAAACCGATTTCGATCCCGCGCGCGATCTTTTACCCTTTGACCAGCTCGAGGATCTCGACCGCTGGGCGGTCTCCCGCTATGAAAAATTAGTGGATCGCGTAAAGAACGCCTATGAGAACTACGCGTTCCATCTGATCTATCACGATCTGCACAATTTCTGCACGATCGATCTGTCCAAGCAGTATATCGATATCACCAAAGACCGTCTGTACGTGGAAAAGAAAAACGCGCCCACCCGCCGCAAGGCGCAGACGGCGATGTATCTGATCCTGCACGGGCTGACCCGGCTGATCGCGCCGCTGTTGTCCTTTACCGCGGAGGAAGCCTGGGGGTCCTTTACGCACCTTACATGCGACGATCGGCGCAGCGTGTTCCTAAACCCGCTTCCCGCCTATGACGAAACGCTCGTCGATGAAGCGGTGCTTGCGCGTTACGACGCGCTCTTCAATTACCGGGACGACGTGATGAAGGCGCTCGAGGTGGCGCGCGCGGACAAGCGGATCGGCAAATCGCTCGAAGCAAAACTGAAAATCTCCGGGGACGCCGGCAACGAAGCGATGCGCGCCTTTTCGCACTTTACCGCAAAAGAACTCTGCGCGATCTTCATTGTATCCGGCGTGGAGCTTGACAGCGGCGCGCCCGCCGCGGACGCGTTTTGCGAAACGCAGTCCGGCATCGCGGTAAGCGTCCTGCCGGCGGACGGCGAAAAATGCTGCCGCTGCTGGACCTACACCACCGATACCGAATCAGGCGAATCCGGCGAACGCCTCTGCGCGCGCTGCAGAAAGGTTTTGGAGAACTGATGCCGTATCTCGTACTCGTGCTGGTCGTCGCGCTCGATCAACTCACAAAGTACCTTGCGCAAGCGTATCTTGCGCCGGTCGAGACCCTGCCCCTGATCGACGGCGCTCTGCATCTGACCTACAGCACCAATACCGGCGCGGCGTGGGGCATCTTGAAGGACGCGCCCTGGGTCTTCATGGTCGTTTCCTCGCTTGCGATTTTGGCGATCCTTACCTATCTTTTCGTTTCCAAAAACAAGTTTTACGGCGCCGCGATCAGTTTATCTCTGGTCTGCGGCGGCGGGATCGGGAATATGATCGACCGCGTCTTCCGCGGCGAGGTGATCGATTTTATCGATTTCAGACTCATCAGCTTTCCCGTGTTCAATTTCGCGGACTCCTGCGTGTGCGTGGGCACCTTTTTGTTTGTGATCTTTTATCTGGTGGACGAATGGAAGAAACAAAAGCAAAAAGCCGGGCTCTGATCGGCGCCTGAAAAAAGTTACATGGACGAAATCAAGCTCCGAAAGCCGCCCGAAACCGGCGATCACGCAGACGAGGAATTTTCCGTTTATCGCTTAACGCCCGAGACTTACGGCGTGCGTTACGATCAGTTTTTCGCCGAGTCCTGCGGGATCTCCCGTTCCCGCGCCGCCAAGCTGATCGAGGCGGGATACGCGTTTTCCGACACGCGCGCTTTGAAAAAAAGCGACCGCACGACATATTCCCCCGTCACGCTCTTCGTTCCCCCACCGGAGGAGCTCTCCGCAAAGCCCGAGAACATTCCGCTTTCGATCGTTTACGAGGATCAGGATCTGCTCGTCGTCAACAAGCCGCAGGGCATGGTGGTGCATCCCGCCGCGGGCAATCCCGACCACACGCTCGTCAACGCGCTGTTGTATCATTGCCGCGATTCCCTGTCCGGCATCGGCGGCGTCCTGCGTCCGGGGATCGTCCACCGGATTGATAAAGACACCTCGGGGCTGCTGCTCGTCGCAAAGACGGATCAAGCGCATATCAAGCTCGCGGAGCTGTTCAAAAACCACGATTTTTCCCGCAAATATCTCGCGATTTTATACGGAAATCCGAAAGAGGACTGTGGAAAAGTCCACACTTTTATCGGCAGAAGCCTGAAGGATCGCAAAAAAATGGCGGTCTTCCCGCTCGGCACACCTAATGCAAAAGAGGCGATCAGCGAGTATCGCGTACTGGAACGCTATCCCGGATTCTGCCTTGCGGAGTTTACGCTTTACACCGGCCGCACGCACCAGATCCGCGTGCACGCGCTTTCACTCGGTCACCCCGTGGCGGGCGATCCCTTATACGCCGCCGGGCGTGACGCCTGCGGCTTTTCCGGGCAGGCGCTGTGCGCGTATCATTTGGGGTTTACGCATCCGATAAGCGGCAAAAAGCTCGTCTTCGAGATCGAGCCGCCGGATGATTTCAAGCGTTTTATCGACGCGAAACGAAAGGAAAACTGATGCCCGATCTCTTTTGCGGCGTCCTGATCTTATCGGATCTGGACAATACTTTTTTGGGTCGCTGTTCCCGGGTCGTCCCGGAGAATATCGACGCAATCGAGTATTTCAAATCCCGCGGCGGGCGTTTTTCTTTTGCCACCGGGCGCGATCCCTTCGCGCTGGACGTGGTACTGCCGGACTCCGGAAAAATCGCAAACTTCCCCTCGATCGTCGCCAACGGCGCCTATCTCTGCGACCTTGCCACGCGCGAATGTTTTTCTCCCCGACCGCTCAACAAGAAGCTCTTTTTGCCCGTCCTGCGCGCGGTTCTGGATCGCTTTCCCACCGTGGGGATCCGGATCAGCACGAAGGACTGCTTTCTTTGTCCGAACGTGACGACCGAGATGAGCTCGGCGTTAAGCGGCTACGATCACGTGACCCGCGCGGTGGATTTCGACTCCCTGCCGGAGGAAACCTTTTACAAATGCGTGTTCCATGCGGACGCGGAAACTTTATCGCGTGTGCGCGCTTTCGTCACGCCGCTGACCGAACGCGATTTTGCGATCAGCGCGTCGAGCGTCACGCTGTTTGAGATCCTGGACCGCCGCGCGACCAAGGGCAAAATGGTTTTCGAGCTGCGCAAATTCGGCGGTTTTCCGCTCACCGTTTACGGGGCGGGCGACTGGGAAAACGACATAGAGCTCTTACAAGCGTCGGATTTCGCCTGTTCCCCGGAAAACGCGATGGATCGCGTCAAAGAACTTTCTCAGATCCACCTGTGCCACCATGATCGCGGCGCGATCGCGGATCTGATCGCAAAAATCGAACAATCACGGAGGTAAGTCCCACATGACACAACAGGAACTTGCAAAACTGCACAATCTGGCAACGGATATCCGCATCGGCGCGCTGACTTGCGTGCACAGCGCCTCCTCCGGCCATCCGGGCGGAAGCCTTTCCATCGCGGATCTGCTTGCCTATCTGTATTTTCGCGAATTGCGGATCGACCCGAAAAACCCGCGCGATCCCGACCGCGACCGGCTCGTGCTTTCCAAAGGGCATACCTGCCCCGCGCTTTACGCGGCGCTGGCGTACCGCGGCTATTTCGACCCAAAGCTCTTGAACACCTTCCGGCACGTGGACTCCATTTTGCAGGGGCATCCCGATATGAAGCATATCCCCGGCGTGGATATGTCCGCCGGAAGCCTGGGTCAGGGCGTGAGCGCCGCCTGCGGGATGGCGCTTGCCGCCAAGATCGACCACAAGGACTATCGCGTTTACGCCATTATGGGCGACGGCGAACAGGAAGAGGGCGAGGTCTGGGAAGCCGCGATGTTTGCCGCGCATCACAAGCTGAACAACCTCTGCGTGATCGTGGATTTCAACGGTCTGCAGATCGACGGCAAGATCACCGAGGTCCTGAATCCCACGCCGCTCGATGAAAAATACCGCGCCTTCGGTTTCAACGTAATCTCCATCAACGGGCACGATTTTCAAGAGATGGAGCGCGCCTTTGCCGCGGCAAAGGAAAGCGACAAGCCGACCATGATCCTTGCAAAATGCGTCAAGGGAAAGGGCGTTTCCTTTATGGAGGATCGCTACGAATGGCACGGAACCGCGCCGAACGACGAACAATATACCGCCGCCGTCCGGGAACTGAACGACGCGAGAATGTGAGGATACGCCGATGAAACTGAAAAAAGTATATGAACTCGGGCAGAAGATCGCCACGAGAGAAGCCTACGGCAACGCGCTCAAGGAATTCGGCGCGGAATACCCTTTGGTGGTGTTGGACGCCGATCTTTCCAAATCGACCAAAACGAGCGTGTTCCAGAAAGAATTCCCCGACCGCCACTTCAACTGCGGGATCGCGGAATCCAATATGATCGCCGTTGCCGCGGGGCTTGCCGCGGCAGGCAAGATCCCCTTTGCCTCCTCCTTTGCCATGTTCGCCGCAGGCCGCGCCTTCGAGCAGGTGCGCAACAGCGTGGGCTATCCGCACTTGAACGTGAAGATCGGCGCAACGCACGCGGGCATCACCGTGGGCGAGGACGGCGCGACGCATCAATGCAACGAAGATCTGGCGCTCATGCGCGTGATCCCGGGCATGACCGTGATCAACCCCTCCGACGCGGCGGAAGCGCGCGCGGCGGTGTTGGCGGCGATCCGGCACGACGGTCCCTGCTACTTGCGCTTCGGGCGTCTTGCCGTTCCGGTGATCCACGACGAGGACGACTATGAATTCGTGCTCGGCCGCGGAGAAACCCTTTGCGAAAGCGAAAACGATCAGGTGACGATCGTTGCGACCGGTATCATGGTCGAGCCCGCGCTTGCGGCGCAGAAGCTGCTCGTATCCGAGGGCGTGAGCGCGCGCGTCGTCAATATCCACACCATCAAGCCGCTCGACGAAGAACTGATCGCCCGCGCCGCCCGCGAAACGGGCGCGATCGTGACCGCGGAGGAACACAGCGTGATCGGCGGGCTCGGCAGCGCCGTGGCGGAAGCGGTCTGCGCTTGCCGCCCCGTTCCGGTTTTGCGCGTGGGCGTGCAGGACACCTTTGGTTGTTCCGGCCCCGCCAAGGAGCTGCTCTCCGTGTTCGGTCTGGACGCGGACGCCATCGTGCAAAAAGCGCTTGCCGCGATCCGATTGAAATAACGCGCAATCAAAAACAGCCATCCGAATGGATGGCTGTTTTTATCTTTCCTTTTCAGTCGCTCAAATCGCGCGGCGCGGGCAAAAACGTCACGTCCCAGCCCGATAAACGCTTGGCAAGGCGGATCAGGTCCTCCAATTCGACCACGCCGTTGAGATCCACGTCGGAGGCTTCCTCGTCCACAGTTACGTTCCAACCGGAAACGTATTTGGCAAGCAGAGTGAGGTCGCCGTCGTTGACGCCGCCGGAGGCATTCACGTCGCCGGGGAGTATGCGAAGGACGCGCACGAGTTCTTTGGCGATCAGATCGTAGCCGTCCGGATTGGGATGAGCGCCGTCGCCGGGATAATACAGCGCTTCCTTGCCGTTTGCGTAATTTTCAAACAGACTGCGCAGATCGACCACGCGGCAGCGCTGCTCATTTGCCACGCGGCGGATGATCGGGCTGATCTCGTCGCGCAGGATCGCCTCGACCATCGTATAATTCGTCAGGTTTTCATCGTCGTCCATCACGGGCGGCGGGATGATGCAATACACGTTCGGATGCGTGTCGATCGCTTTGAGTTCCTCAACGATCTGCGTGTAAGCGGCATAAAAGTTTTCGCTTCCGCCCGTTGCGATATCCCAGATGCGCGGCTTGCAGTCGTTGGTGCCCAAAAAGACGAAAATATCGTCCGGCGCGTACTGCTCGCCGAAGGGGTTGCGGGAATCGCTGTCCGCAAAAAACTCCTGCACGCAATACAAATAGCCGCGTTCGGCATAGGTCCACGACGGCTCCGGAAGCACCGCGATCCCGCTCACACCGCAGTTATAGACCTCCCAGGACGAGCCGAGAAGCGCGTCCAGGCGCCCGGGATAGGTGTTTCCCTTCGTGATCGTGGCGACCGTGGTCTTATCGTTCGGATCATCCGTTTTCCAGGTGGAACCGGAGCCGCAGGTCAGGCTTTCGCCGATGCACAATATCTGCCGGGCACGCGCAAACACCGGCAGCGCGGCAGCTGCAAGAATCAAAACTAAAACCAGTAAGAAAGAGAAAACTCTTCGTTTCATCCGATCCCCTCCTTTTCGACGTTCGCGAGGTTTTTCGTTCTTACGGAAGTCATTATAGCAAAAAAGCATGAATAAATCAAGTCGGGCAAAAAATGCGCCGGACGCAAAACGCGTCCGGCGCAGGAAGAATCCGGAAAAAACTTATCTCATACCCTCTTCGACCGCCACCGCGCAGGCGACCGTCGCGCCGACCATGGGGTTGTTGCCCATGCCGATCAGACCCATCATTTCCACGTGAGCCGGGACCGAGGACGAGCCGGCAAACTGCGCGTCGCCGTGCATTCTGCCCATGGAGTCGGTCAGACCGTAGGAAGCGGGGCCCGCCGCCATGTTGTCGGGATGGAGCGTTCTGCCCGTGCCGCCGCCGGACGCCACGGAGAAATACTGCTTGCCGTTCTCATTTGCCCATTTCTTGTAGGTGCCGGCAACGAGGTGCTGGAAGCGGGTCGGGTTGGTAGAGTTGCCGGTGATCGACACGTCCACGCCCTCGTGGCGCATGATCGCCACACCCTCCTGCACGTCGTTTGCGCCGTAGCAGCGCACCTGGGCGCGCTCGCCGTCGGAATAGGCTTTCTCGCGCACGATCTTTAAGTCGCCCGTGAAGAAATCGTAATCGGTCTCCACGTAGGTAAAGCCGTTGATGCGGGAGATGATGAACGCCGCGTCCTTGCCGAGGCCGTTCAAGATCACGCGCAGGGGCTCTTTGCGGACTTTGTTCGCGCTTCTGGCAATGCCGATCGCACCCTCTGCCGCGGCAAAGGATTCGTGACCCGCCAAGAAGCAGAAGCATTTGGTCTCTTCGCGTAACAGCATCGCGCCGAGGTTGCCGTGACCGAGACCCACCTTGCGGTGCTCCGCCACGCTGCCGGGAATACAGAACGCCTGCAGACCCTCGCCGATCTTTTCCGCCGCTTCCGCCGCGGTCTTGACGCCCGCCTTGATGGCGATGGCGCAGCCGAGGGTATAAGCCCAGGTCGCGTTGTCGAACGCGATGGGCTGAACGCCCTTCACGATCGCGTCCACGTGGACGTTTTTGGATTCACAGATCGATCTTGCTTCTTCCAGGGAGGCAATGCCGTTTGCTTTCAGCGCGGCCTCGATCCCCTTTGCGCGTCTGTCTTGTCCTTCAAAGGTAATCATACTGCCCTCCTCCTTACTGTTTGCGCGGATCGATATACTTCACCGCGTCGGCATATCTGCCGTAAGTCTTGATATTTTCGTTATACGCGTCGCGCGGGTCTTTGCCGCCCCGGATCGCTTCCATCATCTTGCCGAGATGCACGAACTTGTAGCCGATCACCTCGTCGTCCGCGTCGAGGGCGATATCCAGGATATAGCCTTCCGCCATTTCCAGATAGCGCACGCCTTTTGCGTTGGTCGCGAACATGGTGCCGACCTGGCTGCGCAGGCCCTTGCCCAGATCCTCAAGCGAGGCGCCGACCGGCAGACCGTTTTCGGAAAACGCGGTCTGGCTTCTGCCGTAGGCGAGCTGTTTGAAGATCTCGCGCATGGCAACGTTGATCGCGTCGCACACAAGGTCGGTGTTCAGGGCTTCCAGCAAGGTCTTGCCCTGCAAGATCTCCGCCGCCATCGCCGCGGAATGCGTCATACCGGAGCAGCCGATGGTCTCCACCAGCGCTTCCTCGATGATCCCGTCTTTCACGTTCAGGGTCAGTTTGCAGGCGCCCTGCTGCGGCGCGCACCAACCGATCCCGTGGGAGAGACCGGAGATTTGGCTGATCTCTTTGACTTTGACCCATTTGCCCTCCTCCGGGATGGGCGCGGGGCCGTGATGCGGGCCTTTGGCGACCGTACACATCTGTTCGACTTCATGGGAATAATTCGGCATATTTTTCTTCCTTTCTCAATCTAAAATCTCGCCGTAGGAATTGGGAACGAGTCCCGCGGCGTTTGCTTCATCGGTGTCGATATGCATGGCGTCCGCAAAGTTTTCGCTGACGCGCACGACGACTTCGTCAAACACCAAAGCGCGCTCGCCGGACACCTTCACGCGCACGATCTGACCGTTTTCAAGCCCCCAGGCCTTTGCCGTTTCCGGCACGAGGTGGATATGGCGTTTTGCGGCGATCACGCCGTCCGCGGTGACGACCTCGCCGGTCGGGCCTTGGATCTTGATGCCGCAGGTACCGTCGGTATGGCCGCTTTCGCGGATC
>CADBPF010000050.1 GCA_902796545.1 uncultured Ruminococcus sp.
AAGCGAGCGTGAGTGCGAAAGCAAGGGCTTTTTTCATGGCGGCGTCCTCTGGAATTTGTGCGGGTTTACAAGAAAACGGAAAAAATAATTATCATCTTTGTACAAAATCATTATACAGCCCATACCTGAAACTGTCAAGCGCCATTCGGGCAAAGCGAAAAAACTCCGCGCCAAACGGCGCGGAGTTTTGATGCGGGTTTTCGATCAGTCGATGGTGACGATCTGGGTGAGCGCGGAGCTCTTGGCTTCGGCTTCGATCAGACGGATGGTGTCGCGCGCCTGTTCGCCCGTGGCGCGGGCGATCTCGGTGCCGTTGATCTGCGCGTCGATGAAATAATCGAGCTCGCTCTCGTAGGCGGACTGGAATTTGGTGAGCCCCGAAAGATCCGGGCTGAAAGGCTCTTTGTGTTCTTCCCAGACCTGCAGCTTGCCGTTGGAGAAGTACAGAGTCGCCAGCTCCAGGCCGACTTCATAGCCATAGGAGAAGGGGAAGCCTTTGCAGGCGGTGTCGTCGCGCGCGGTGATGACCATACCCGGATAGAGATAGGTGGTGAGCATCACGTCGTCCGCGCTGCCCTCGAACACGGTCTTGCCCTGGGTGAACACACCGTTCGGGAAGCCGAAGAGCCAGAGGATCAGATCCGCGTCGTGCACGTGCTGATCGTACAGACCGCCGCCGCCGCGTTCTTTTTTCAAGATCCAGCCCTGATAGGAGGGGTTCGCCACGTGATCCTGGTAGCCGCCGCGCCAGAAGTGCGCGGAGTTGACCTTGCCGTACACGCCGCTTTCCACGACCTGTTTCAGATAGAGATATTCTCTCCAGAAACGCAGGCATTGACCGACCATGAGCTTCTTGCCGGTGCGCTTCTGCGCTTCGACCATCTTCGTTGCCCATTCGATATTGTGCGCCATGGGCTTTTCGGAAAAGACGTTCAAGCCTTTTTCCATCGCCTTGACGGCAAAGGGGGCGTGCAGGTCGGTCGGGACCGCGAGCACCACGAAATCCAGGTCTTCTTTTTCGAGCATTTCGTCGAAATCGGTGTAGAGGTGATAGCGGGACATATCGAACGCCTTTTGGTCGCCGCTGTCCACGTTGGAGCGAGCAAAATGCGCGCCCGAGAGCTTTGCTTCGTCGATGTCGCAGACCGCGACGAATTCAAAATCTTTTCTCAATTCGGAGAGCATATTCAGATTTTTGAAATGGAGTCTGCCGAGTCTGCCGATACCGGTCAATGCGCCTTTTAACATACTGTTTTCCTCTTTCCTTTTTGTTTTTATAAGATCAAACTCCGGAATATGCGGAGAAACCGCCGTCCACGGGGACGACCACGCCCGTCACGAACGCGCTCGCGCGCGCGTCGCAGAGCCACAGAAGCGTGCCGATCAGATCCTCCGGAACGCCCAGGCGCCCCATCGGGGTCTGGGAAAGGATCTTTTCGGTGCGCGCGCTGGGCGTGCCGTCGGGATTGAACAAAAGCGCCTGGTTCTGCGCGGTGGCAAAAAAGCCGGGAGCGATCGCGTTCACGCGCAGACCCGCGGGCGCAAAATGCACCGCGAGCCATTGGGTGAAGTTGCTGACCGCCGCTTTCGCGCCGGAATAGGCGGGGATCTTCGTTAAGGGGCAAAACGCGTTCATCGAGGAAACGTTCAAGATCAGCGCGTCTTTTTGCCGCACGAGATCTTCTGCGAAGACCTGGGTGGGCAGAAGCGTGCCCAAAAAGTTTAAGTTGAACACGAAGCCCACACTGTCGGGATCCAGATCAAAAAAGGATTTTAAGCCCTCTTTGTCCTCGTCGCCCAGGGTGTAATATTCGGTGTCGGTCGTGCCGCGCGGATGGTTTCCGCCCGCGCCGTTTAAGAGAATATCGCACTTGCCGAAGGTCTCGCGCACGATCCGGCGCGCCTCCAGGAGCGATTCTTTTTCCAGCACGTTTGCGGAGATGCCGATCGCCTTGCCGCCGGAAGAGAGGATCTCGTTTGCGCAGGCGTCCGCCGCGTCTTTTTTGAGATCCAGCACGGCGACGGACGCGCCGCAGGCGGCAAGCGCCTTGGCAAAGCAGGAGCAAAGCACCCCGCCGCCGCCGGTCACGACCGCGGTTTTTCCGTTCAGGTCGATTTGAAAGGGAAGATCCATTGTTTTCTACCTCGTTTCTATTCCTGCTCGCCGAGTACCACGGCGAGGAATTTGCAATCCGCGTGTTCCCAGGCGGTCATGCCGTGGGGCGTGGAAGAATCGTAATAGATGCAGTCGCCCGCGTGCAGGATCTCCGCGTGATCGCCGACGACCACCTTGAGCGCGCCGGACAGCACGTAATCGAGTTCCTGCCCTTTGTGCGTGGAGCGGGAGATCGCGCCGTCTTCCAGGTCCCCGACGTAGGGGGACACGACGACGTAAGGCTCCGCCAGGCGATTTTTGAAGAGATACGCCATGTTCTGATAGTGGAAGCCCTCTCGGCGGTCGATGGGAAGCCCCTCGCCCGCGCGCACCACGGTATAGAGCGAAAGGCGGGTCGCCTCACCGGTCAAGAGATCGGTCACGTCCACGCGGAAGCGTTTGGCGAGCTTATAAAGGAAGGTGAAATTGAAATCCCGTTGTCCCGATTCGTAGGCGAGATATTCTTCTTTGGAGATCTGCAAGAGCTCGCAGAGCTCTTCCACCGGGATCTCCAAAATCTCGCGCAGATCCCGGATCCTGCCCGCGATCTGTAACAATTCTTCGTTCATGACGATTCCTTTCCGCTTATAAGCTCACTTCGTCCAGATTTTTCGTAAAGGAGTCTAAATAATGCTCCATAAAATAATGCAGTTCCGGCAGGGGGTTTTCTCGGAGCGCGCGCTCGATCGACTGCTTTGCCGAGGAAAACTCGCGGTTCCCGCGGCTTTCTTCCTGCAGACATTTCAAATAGGCGCAGAGTTTGTCCGCCGCCTTGACCACCGCGTGCTCCTCGGGCCCGGGGCGGCAGAGCGATTCGTAATCCGCGCGCAGATCTTCGTCCAATACGGACAATAAGGATTTTTCCGCCGCCGCCTCGATCTTTTTATAGGCGGTGCGGATCTCGTCGTTATAATACTTGACCGGCGTCGGCATATCGCCCGTGAGCACCTCGCTCATATCGTGCAATAATGCCGCGGTGCAGATGCGATCCGGGGAATAGGTCTTTTGAAAACGGTGTACGCCGATCTCCGCAAGCGCGTGCGCGAGCAGCGCGCACTCCATGGAATGCTCGGAGAGCGTTTCGGTTTTCGTGTTATACATGAGCTGCCAGCGGTCAATATCCTTCATGCGGAGCAGCATGGCGTAAAAATCGCCGGGCGTTTTCATGTGCGCCTCCTATTCTCTGGCAAGATCGATGAGTTTTTTGAGCCGGTGATAGACCCCGGATTTGGAAAGGCGCGGCTTTAAGCGCGTTCCGAGCTTTTGCAGGGTATCGTTGGGGTAACGCACCTTTGCGCGCGCCACCGCTTTCAGGGCGGGCGGCAGAGCGTCGTACCGGCCGGTCGCTTTGAGCCGCTCGATCGAATCAAGCGCCTTGCGGTTCCATTCGAGCGTGCGCGAGAGGTTTGCCGTGTCGAAATTGTTCTGCCGGTTCACCAGCGCCCGCATACTGTGTTCCAGATCGCTGTTCAAAAGCTCCATCGTGACGTGCCCCGCGCCGATCAGCGTGAGGAAGTCCTCGATTTGGGACAGGCTTTTGAGATAGAGATACGGCACGTTTCGCCGGGTGCTGATTTTAAGATCCAGATCGCCGTGCTCGGCGATCAGCGCCCGGATGTGCGCCGTGCGCGCTTTGGTAAAGAGGGAAAGGTGATGGCTTTTTTCGGGATCGGCAAGCGTGCCGCAGCACAAGAACACACCGCGCAGGTAATGCCCGAAGCAGTCGCCGCACAAAAACACGGGATCGCCGGAAAGCTCCTCCCCGATGCCGCTTGCGCGGACAAAGCGCGAAAAGGCCTCGTCTTTTTTTACGATCACCCGATGATCGTTTTGCGTTTTGGCAGAAAGTGATTTGCGGCGGCACAGGGTGCAGAACGCGCCGGCGGCGTTGGCGTCCGGCAGAGGGATCTCGAGCGTTTGCGCAAGGTCTGCCGCGCGAAACGCAAAGACCGCCGATAAAAAGGAGCGTTTGCAGCAGTCCCGCTGGATCGCGTCGCTCTTTTGCCAGAGCTCGCTCTTCAAGCGGGAGGAAAACGAATCAGTCATGGTCGGAAAGGTAACGCACCTCGCGCTCGAGCGTGACGCCGGAATGCTCTTTGACGCGCGCCTGCACGAGCGCGGCGAGATCCGTCACGTCTTTGGTCGTCGCGCCGCCTAAATTGATCAGAAAGCCCGCGTGCTTTTCGGAGACCTGCGCCGCGCCGACCCGGACGCCTTTTAACCCCGCGTCTTCGATCAGGCGGCCGGCAAAATGCCCTTTAGGGCGCTTGAAGAAGCTGCCCGCGCTCGGATATTCGAGCGGCTGGGTTTGCTTGCGGCGCTCGAGATAAGCGTCCATCTGCGCCTTGATCGCGTCCGCGTCGCCGGGCTTTAGGTGAAATTCACAGGCAAGGGCAAAGTAGCCCTTTTGCAAAAAGATGCTGTCGCGATAGGAAAAATCGCAATCCGCGCAAGAAAGCGTCAGAAGCCGCCCGGCAGGATCGCACGACAGGATGCGCAAATCCAGTTCGCCCAAAGAATGCTCGAAGGCGCCCGCGTTCATGCAAAGCCCGCCGCCGACCGAGCCCGGGATGCCGTAGGCAAATTCCAGTCCCGACAGCGCGGCTTTCTGCGCCGCGATCGCGGCGGTGTGGAGAAGCACGCCCGCCTGCGCGGAAAGAACGTTTTCCGTGATCTTTAATTCGTTGAGCTGATCGGTCAGGACCAGCACGCCGGTGTATCCCTCGTCCGGCGCGAGCACGTTCGTGCCGTGGCCGAGCAAAAGATAATCCGTGCCGCGTTCCGTCAGGCGGCAAATGAGTTTGCCAAACGCCTCCGGCGTTTTCGGGGAAACGGCAAACGCCGCCGTCCCGCCCGTGCGAAACGAGGTGAGCGAGGCAAAGGACAGGTTTTCCCGGATCAGGTACTGATCCGGATCGAAACCGTCAAAAAGGCGCCTGTGTTCGGCTTTCATTCGGTCCCCTTATCCAGAAACGCCGCGCCGATCATACCCGCGGCGTTGCCCGCCTGGGCGATGCAAAGCCGGGTCTTGACCGGGGAAGCGGAGGAATACTGTTCGAAATCGGTGATCTTGCGCACCGGTTCCAATAAAAACTCACCCTCGCCGGAGATGCCGCCGCCGATGGCAAGCACTTCCGGCTGGAAGATATTGATGAGATTCGTCAGCCCGCAGGCGAGATATTCCACGTACACGCCGACGACCTCGGTCGCGGCGGCGTCGCCCAAGCGCATCGCGGCAAAGGCGGTCTTACCGGACACGCGCCCGTTTTCCCCGCCGGTGAGCTTCCACATCAGGCTGTCCGTGCGCTCGCGCATTTTCTGACGCGTCATATCGATCAGCGCCGTCGCGGAGCTGTAAACCTCCCAGCAGCCGTGCCTGCCGCAGGTGCAGGGCTTGCCGCCGTGCTGGATCACGATATGCCCGAGCTCGCCCGCGGCAAAGTTCACGCCGGTGTGGATCTTGCCGTTTAGGATGATCCCGCCGCCCACGCCGGTGCCCAAAGTCACCAAAACGGAGTTTTTCGTGCCTTTCGCCACGCCGACGATGGCTTCTCCCAAAGCCGCGGCGTTCGCGTCGTTCCCGATGCCGATCTGCTCGATCTTCGTGCGCTCCCGGATGAAATCCACGAGCGGGAAACGGTCAAAGGGCAGATTGTTCGCATAGACGATCGTGCCCTCGTCGGAATCGGCGATACCCGGGGACGCGAGCCCCAAAAAAGCAATATCCTTTGCGGTCAAATCGTGGTTTTGCATCAGCCCGCAGATCAGGCGCGCCATATCCTCGGCGATCTCGGTCGCGCCGCGGCGAGCGTTCGTCGGCGTGGAGGCCTTGGCAAGGATCTTGCCGGCTTCGTCCACGAGCCCGACCGCCATATTGGTGCCGCCCAAATCAAATCCGATACGGATCACTCGCCTGCCTCCGTTTCATATTGCGCCATGAGTTTGCGGTTGAATTCCTGCGCGGTGTTGTAGCCCATCTTTTTCTGACGGTTGTTCATCGCGGCGATCTCTAAAATGATGGCAAGGTTGCGCCCCGGCTTGACCGGGATCGTCATGGCGGGCACGCGGATGCCCATAATCTCGGTGTATTCGGTTTCCAGACCGAGCCGGTCGTAGAACTTGCCTTGCTGCCAGGGCTCCAGATTGACCACCAGGTCGATCTTTTCGGTTTCCTTGACCGCGCCCATCCCGAAGATGCGGCGCACGTCCACCACGCCGATGCCGCGCAGTTCGATATAGTGACGAATAAGCTCCGGCGCGCTGCCGAGCAGGGTCCGGGCGCTCACGCGCTTGATCTCCACCGCGTCGTCCGCGATGAGCCGGTGCCCGCGTTTCACGAGCTCGATCGCCGTTTCGCTCTTGCCGATGCCGGAATCGCCGGTCAGCAAAAGCCCCTCGCCGTACACCTCCACGAAGACCCCGTGGCGCGTGATGCGCGGCGCGAGCTTCACGTTTAACTGGGAGATGAGCTCCGCCATGAAGGAGGAGGTTTCTTCTTTGGTAAAGAGCAGCGGCACGCCCGCGTTTTCGATCCGCTTGATCGCGCTTTGCGGGATCGTCTGATCGTGGGCGATGATCAGCGTGACCGGCTTGCGCTCCAACAGGCGGTCGAGCGAGGCGAGCATTTGTTTTTGATCCAGCTGCTTCAGATAGGCGCATTCCGCGCGGCCCAGGATCTGGATCCAGGCGGGGTCGTAGTGCTCGAAAAAGCCGGAAAGCGGCAATCCCGGGCGATAGACCTCGGCGCGGGAGATCTCGATTTCCCTGCCGCCCTCGGGCAAAAACAGGGGCGTGAGCGCGAATTCGTCGATCAGCTCGCCGAGTTTGACGGTATAGACCTCTGGCATACGGTTTCCCTCACAGATCCTTGCGGTTTGAAAAAAACGGGAATTTGCTTATAGACAGTATAGCATATCCACGGCTTTGCGTAAAGACTTTTTCAAAAAAATCCGTTTTTTTCGCCGTCTTTTCCGCGCCTTGGTTTTCGACTTGTCAAAGCGGGGGAAATGGGGTATAATCAAAAAAAGGAACCCATCACTCATTGAAGGAGGACGGATATGATCCTGGTCACGGGCGGCGCCGGTTATATCGGCAGTCATACCTGCGTGGAATTGCTGAACGCGGGAAAAGAGATCGTGGTATTGGATAATTTTTCCAACAGCTCCAGAGACGTTCCGGAAAAGATCGCGCGGATCACGAAAAAAGAGTTCGATACGATCGAGGGCGACGTTTGCGATCCCGAAACGGTGAGAAAACTGTTTTCCGACTATCCGATCGACGCGGTGATCCATTTTGCCGGGCTCAAAGCGGTGGGCGAGAGCGTGGAAAAACCGCTTCTTTACTATCGGGAAAATCTGTCCGGCGCGGTCAATCTGTTGGAGTGTATGCGCGACTTTGGCGTAAAACGCTTTATTTTTTCGTCCTCCGCCACGGTTTACGCCGCGGATAACCCCATGCCGCTGACCGAGGAAAGCCGGCTCGGCTGCACCAACCCCTACGGCTGGACAAAGTTTATGATCGAGCGCATCCTGGAGGGCGCGTGCAAGGCGGACCCCGGATTTTCGGCGGTCGCGCTCAGGTATTTCAATCCGATCGGCGCCCACGAAAGCGGCTTGATCGGCGAGGATCCGAAGGGGATCCCGAACAATCTTTTGCCCTACGTCGCGCGCGTGGCGGCGGGTAAGCTGGACTGCTTGAGCGTGTTCGGCGACGATTACGACACCCCCGACGGCACGGGCGTGCGCGATTATATCCACGTGTGCGATCTGGCGCGCGGGCATCTGCTCGCGCTCGATTACGCCTTTGGCCGCACGGGGATCGATTTTATCAATTTAGGCACCGGCAAGGGCACGAGCGTGCTTGAGATCGTGCGCGCCTACGAGGAGGCAAGCGGGAAAAAAGTGCCGTACCGGATCGCGCCGCGCCGCGCGGGCGATATCGCCACCTGCTACGCCGATACCGAAAAAGCAAAGCGCGTCCTCGGCTTTTGCGCGCAATACGGGATCCTGGATATGTGTTACAGCGCTTATCGCTTCACCGAGGGAACAGACGACTGAACGCGATGATAAAAGGACCGCAAACGAATTTCGTTTGCGGTCCTTTTTTGCGGTTCAGTTGATGCTGTTGAGGATGGATTTGAGTTTTTCGAGATCTTCTTCGGAGAGCTTGTCCAGATTGTCCACGATCTTATCGAGCGTGAGATTCAACTCTTTTTCCTCGTTGATCTTTTCTAAAAATTTTTGTTTCGCGTCGTCGATCTTCGCTTTGAGCTCGGCGCGTTTGGGAGCGGAGGCTTCCCATTCTTCCTTGCCGCGCGCGGCGAGCTTCCCGGCGACGTCTTTGGTCTTTTCCGCGCCGACCGCGGCGGCGCCGACGACGATGTTGAGTAATTCCTTGAGTTGGTCTTTCGTTTTCTGATCCATGGTAAAAACTCCTTTCGTGTTCAATCGAACAGGTTTTGTTTACGGCAAAAATCCTTCAGCGCGTCTTCTTGCGGGAAGGCGTCGTAGGTATCGTGATACAAGGAGAGATACGCGTCCTGCGCGACGGCGAGCTTGGATGCGTAGATCGGGTCGTTTTGTTTGAGATAGCCGTGCGCGAAGGCCGCGAGAAAGGCGCCGGGCACGGGCGGATATTCGCCGGTCAGATCCGGGGAGGGGACGATCTCGCTGTATTTACCGTCGGTCAGATACGCGCCGCGGCCTTGCAGACGCAGTACGAAATACTTGGCGCGGATCTTGCCGGAAAGCCGGATGCAGGCGCGCACGCAGTCGTCCAAGCAATCGGGGAACACGTCGGTCATGGCGTAGCACTCCGCTTCGCCCAAAACCGCGGCTTCCAGTTCGTTTTTCGCGTGGACGGGGTATTCGTATTTGGGGTCGGACAGATCGGCAAAGATCGGGACCGACTGCTCTTTTGCGCGCTCGCACGCGGCGCTGAAGAGCCGGGAAGAAAGATCCTCGTGCAATAAAAGCGCGTCGGGAAACGCGGAAAACGCGTCCTCAAAGTCCTCTTCGCTGATCGCGTCGAGCGCGCCGGCAAAGAAGATCTCGCGGCGCCGGTCGCCGGATTCGGCGATTTTTTCACACAGCGCGGTCTGCCGGTTGCGGTCCTGCTTCACAAAGCGGGTGTCGATCCCGCAGGAATCGTAATACTGTTTTAGGATCTTGCCGTTGGAATCGCCGCCGATCCGGGTGCCGAGCATCACACGGGCGCCGAGATGCGCCGCCGCGACCGCGCTGATCGCGGCGCGGCCGCCCGGCGTGAAGCGAAAAGCGCCGTCGCTTGTGAGATGCTCGCCGATCCCCGGAAAGCGGGGGACCGCAAGCGAAAGTTCCATGTGCGCTTGTCCCAGCACGAGCATACGTTTTTCCGGCATAGGCTCTCCTTAAAAACAGATCTTGACGATTTTTTGGCTCTCGGCGCCCTCCGCGCCGCGTACGGTGAGCGCAAGGATCGTGTCGGATAAAAAGGTCGCGGAAACGAAGCGTTCGTCCTCGTTTACGCAGGAAGTAAGATCGGCTTGCTTGGAGCCTGACTTGCCTACCGTGTAGGCGCAAAAGCGAAGCTGCTCTTGCTCGTCCGTTTCGTAGGTCTTGAACACGGCGTAGGCGCCCGTGGTGGAGATCGCGAGGGGAAAGGCGTAAGAAACCTTGTCGGGAAAGCGGTATTTTGTTTCCGTGCCGAGCGTGAGAGCGGTAACGAGTATATCGGAGTTTTTATCGGGTTGTGCTCGCGTAAACAGATACGCGCGCCCGTAGGGGGTGAGATAGAGATCGCCCTGCTTTGCGCTTTCCTTGATCGGAGAGGGGCGGATCTCGCCGGTTTGCGCGTCGCACACGAGATACACTCTGTTTCCGTCCTGCTCGCCGCACAGCTGCAGATAGCGTTCGTTGCAGAAAAAGAGGTTGAAATGCTTGCCGTAAGCGGAAAGGTCGATCGTCTGAAAATCGGTGATCGCAAAACCGTCGTCCTCACGGCGGTAGAGGAGCAGAGCGTCGTTCTCGACGCCCGCGGCGATCTTGCCGCCGAGATAGGAAAACTCCGAAATCGAGACGCCGTATTCGTCCACGCCCTCCGCGGAGCCGTAAAAGAGCGGCTGGGCGGTGCGCCGGTCCAGATCGACCCACAGCTTGCGCCCGTCGTTCAACACGCGCACGAAACGCCTGTCGTCGTTTGCGCGGTTGAGCGGGGCAAGCGCCGGGTCGGAGGCGCAGATGCGCGCTTCCAGCACCGTTTCCTCGCCGTTCTGAATTTGTTTGTTTTCGTACCGGAAATAAGAATACGGCGCTTCCAGATCGTCCGCCGAAAGGGAGCCGATCGTCGTAAAGCCGCTCAGATCCAGACTCGTTACAGGATATTCGCTCAAGTCCCCGGTGTTCAGGTGATAGGAATAGACCGCGCTATCTTCAGTTTTCGGATACAGAAACCCGTCTTTCACGATGCACGCCGGATCGTTTTCGCGGATGATGGAAAAATCGGTCTGCTCGTAGCGGCAGGCAAAGAGGATAAAGAGCGCCGAAAGCAGGACGGCGAGCGTCAAAAACAATAAAAATACAAGCAGCCGCGTGCGGTTTTTTTGCCGGACCGTTTCTTCGTGTCGCTCGAACGCATCCATGGTTTACGCGTCCTTTTCGTTGTTCACGGGCGCGTTTTTGCCGTGATCGGGGTTTAAGTCCTCGTCGCCGCGGATGATCCCGTCCGCTTTCTGCGACTCGCCCGACCAGATGATCTTGCGGGGGCATTTTTCCTCGCAGATGCCGCAGCCGGTGCATTTTTCGTAATCGATATGCGCCACGGAATCCGTCACGGTGATCGCGCCGGAGGGGCAGTTTTTCTCACAGAGCTTGCAGCCGATACAGCCGACCTCGCAATAACTCCGCACGGCGCTGCCCTTGTCGCGGGACTTACAGCCCACCCAATGCTTCGCGTCGAAGGGGATCAGCTCGATGATGCCCTTCGGACAGGTACGCACGCAGGTGCCGCAGCCGATGCAGGCGTGATAGTCGATCGCGGCGACGCCGTTGATAACGTGGATCGCCTGGAATTTACACGCGGCGGCACAGCTGCCGAGCCCGATACAGCCGTAAGGGCAGGTCTTGGCGCCGCCGGCCAGACGGATCGCGGACACGCAGTCCTGCGCGCCGTCGTAGAGGTATTTCTTCTGCGCAAGGTCGCAGGTGCCGCTGCACATCACCTGGGCGCGGCGGCGGACGCTTTTCTCGGCTTTCTGTCCCATCGCCGCGGCGATTTTTTCGTGCGCTTCGTCGTCGGCAACGGTGCAGGCGATCACGCTTGCCTTGCCGCCGGCGATCGCTTCCGCGCAGGCGTCGCAGGAGGAAAACCCGCAGCCGCCGCAGTTCGCGCCGGGCAGGAGCGCGCGGACCTCTTCGATCTTCGGATCCGTTTTCACGTAAAAGACCTTGGAGCAAACGGCGAGCGCCGCCCCGAACAGACCGCCGAAGAGCAAAAACCACATGGCGGCGTATAAAATGGTCATAAGATCAGGCACGGTGATACTCCTTTTAGAAGATGGACTTCGTCAGATCGATGCCGGAAAACCCGGAAAACGCCATGGCGCAGAGGCCCGCGGCGATCAGCGTGATCGGCATACCGCCGAAGGATTTCGGCGGGTCGGCGAACACGAGCCGTTCGCGCACGCCCGCGAAAATGAGGATCGCCACGAGAAAACCGATCGCGCTGGCAAACCCGAACACGGTCGCTTCCAGCACGGAGGTGTAGCTTTCCACCGCCAAAAGCGCCGCGCCGAGCACCGCGCAGTTGGTGGTGATCAGCGGCAGATAGATGCCGAGCGCGTGATACAAGACCGGCACGAAGCGCTTTAAGAACATTTCCAGAAGCTGTACGAGCACCGCGATCACGAGGATAAACGCGATCGTCTGTAAGAATTCCAGACGGTAGGGCTTTAAGATCAGTTCGTTGATCCCGAAGGTCATCAGATTGGAAATGGTGATGACGAAGGTCACCGCAAGACCCATTCCGAATGCGGTCGAGGGATTGTTCGAGACCCCGAGGAAGGGGCAAACGCCCAAAAAGCGGGAAAAGATGAAGTTTTCCACGATGATCGCGGAAAAGGCGATCAACAGCAAGTTCGCAAGATCCATCGCTTTTCCTCCTTAAATCTTGATTTTGGGCGCCTTGCGCGCGCGGACGCGGTTCGTGATCGCTTTCACGAGGGCGGTCACCACGCCGAGCGTGATGAACGCGCTTGCGGGCGTCTGGAAGAACAGAAGCGGCTGGAGCCCCAAAGGATCGAAGACCGGGATCCCGAAGATCGTGCCGCTGCCGAAGAGCTCGCGGATCAGGGACACGCTGATGAGCGCGAAGGTGTAACCGAGCCCCATGAACAGACCGTCAAACAGGGAATCGAGCACGCCGTTTTTGGAAGCGAAGGCTTCCGCGCGCGCCAAAATGATGCAGTTGACGACGATCAGCGGGATAAACAGCCCGAGCGAGGCGGACAGCGAGGGGATATAGGCTTTGAGCAGCAGATCCACCGCGGTCACGAAGGTGGAGATCACCACGATATAGCAGGCGATGCGCACCTCGTTCGGGATCAGCTTGCGCAACAGCGAGATGAACACGTTGGAACAGATCAGGATCGCGGTCATGGCAAGCCCCATGCCGAGCCCGTTTATGACGCTCGTGGAAACGGCAAGCGCGGAGCACATCCCCAAAAACTGCACGAATACGGGGTTGTTTTCCAAAAGACCGTCTTTTAAGTGCTTGGTGATCGGGTATTTCATGTCAGGCGGCCTCCTTGATCTTGAGGGCTTCGTAGCAGTCGATCGCCTGGTTCACGCCGCGCATCAGCGCGGTGGAGGAGCGCGTCGCGCCGCTGATGGCGTCCACGTCTTCGTTCAGGACCAAAGGACCGGACTTGCCCGCGTAGTTTGCAAGATAGCTTTCTTCTTTGACCTTTTCGCCGATGCCGGCGGTCTCCGCGATGGAAACGATCTCGATTTTCAGAATCGCGCCCGTTTCGTCGAAGCCGACGATCAGGTCGATATCGTCGGAAAACCCGCGGGAGGAGGTGCGCACCGCAAGCCCCGCGTTCTCGTGCGCGCGCGTGACCTGCCAGACGCCGGAGGCGATGGCGCCCTCCGGTACGGCGCGGTCGGCAAATTCACAATCCTCGCCGTAGATCGACTGCAGCTTTTCGCTGACCGTTCTCGTTTCGTTGTCCAGAATCTGCGCGGCGGTCACCAGATAGATCGAGCCTAAGATCGCGGCGCAGACTGTGCAGATCGCAAGCAGGGAACAGACGATCTTCAGAATCGGCGTGCCGCCGGTTTTTTTAGCTGTTTGTTCGGCATTACGCGGCATGTTTGGGCGCTCCTTTCTGACCGAACGGTTTTGCCTTGGTATAACGGTCCAAATAATAGACGAACAGGTTCATGATCAGAATCGCGAAACTCACGCCCTCGGGATAGCCGCCGAAATAGCGGATGAACATCGTGATAAGCCCGATGCCGATCCCGTAGATCACGCGCCCGAGCTTGGTTGCGGGACTCGTGACGTAATCGGTCGCCATGAAGATCGCGCCGAGCATCAGACCGCCGGACAGAAGCTCTGCGAGCATGAACTGCACGTTATCCAGGCCCTTGACGGGCAGGAAGTAGGAAAAGACCGCGACCGTGGCGAGCACGGAAAGCGGGATGCGGATATCGATCACGCGGCGGATGGCAAGATACAGACCGCCCGCGAGCAGCAAGAGCGCGCTGACCTCCCCGAGCGAGCCGGGCAGGGAGCCGAAAAGCAGGTTGAGCGCGCTTTCCGACGGCATCGTGCCGTTTTTCAGAACGGCAAGCGGGGTCGCGGAGCTGACCGCGTCCGCGGAGAGCGACTCAAAAAAACCGAGCCGCAGACCGGGATCGGTATAACGGGTCAGTTCCGCGGGGAAGGAGATGAACACAAACACGCGCGCCGCAAGCGCGGGGTTCACGATGTTCTTGCCGAGCCCGCCGAAGAGCCCCTTGACCACGACGATCGCAAAGAAGGTGCCGAGCACAACGATCGCAAATCCCGCGCTCGCCGGCAGGGAAAAGGCGAACAAAAGCCCGGTCACGAGCGCGCTGCAATCGCCGATCGTGTTTTTTTTGTGCGCAAGCTTGTTGAACAGGTATTCGAACAGCACCGCGCTTGCCATGGAAAGCGCGCAGACCGTCAAGACCCGCCAGCCGAACTGGTAGATCGCCCAGATCAGCGCGGGGATCAGCGCGATGAGCACGTCGAGCATCAAAACGCGCGTGGTGTCTTCCCGATACAAATGGGGAGAAGAAGAAACGCGAAACAGACTCATAGTTCCCTCATTTCTTCGCCGCGGCAAGCTCTTTGAGCTTCACCTTGGCGGTTCGGATATATTGAACGAGCGGCACGCCGCCGGGACAGACGTGGGCGCAGGAGCCGCATTCCACACAGGAAAACACGTCGAAATCCTTGCAGCGCTCGTATTGCCCGATGCGGGCATAGGCGGCAAGATACAAAGGCTCAAGATACATGGGGCAGGCAAGCGCGCATTTGCCGCAATGCACGCAAACGTCCGCCTCGCGGTGCGGCACCTTGGATAAGGCGAGGATCCCGGAGGTCGTTTTGGTCACGACGGCGTTGTCGTCCCATTGGCAAACGCCCATCATGGGGCCGCCCGCGATCAGCTTGTCGGGCTCTGCGGAATAGCCGCCGCAGAATTCGATCACGTCCTTGAAGGCGGTGCCGATCGGCACGCGCACGTTGGACGGTTTTTTCACGCAGTCGCCGGAAACGGTCACGATGCGGGAAACGAGCGGAAGCCCGGTCACGAACGCGTCGTAGATCGCGGCGCAGGTCGCGGCGTTGAAGATCACGCAGCCCGCGTCTTTCGGGAGCTTCCCGGCGGGGATCTGGCGTCCGGTCACGGCAAACACGATCTGCCGCTCGTCGCCCTGCGGATATTTGGTCTGCAAGAGATGCACGCGGATCAGATCGTTCTGGATCACGCTGCGCAGTAAGATCGCCGCGTCGCGCTTGTTGTCCTCGATCGCGATGGTCGCGTCGGCAAGGTCGAGCGCGCGCATCAGAATCTGGATCCCGCCGACGACCGCGTCCGGATGCTCCAACAAAAGCCGGTGATCGGCGGTGAGATACGGCTCGCACTCGCAGGCGTTGACGATGAGCTTGTCCACGCCCGATTCGATCGCCGAGGAAAGCTTCGCGTAGGCGGGAAAGCCCGCCCCGCCCATGCCGGAAATGCCGGCGGCGCGGATGCGGGCAATGATCTCTTCTGCCGAGGTCTCTAAAATGGGGCGGGTATGCGGCAGGACCGTTTCGGAGAGGGTGTCGGCAAAATCGTTGTCGATGCCGATATACTCGATCATACGGCCGGACGCGTCCATCCGGGTCGTGATCCCGGTGATCGTGCCGGAGACCGGCGCGTGCACGGGACAGCAAAGCGCGTTTGCGTTGTCCGCGATGACCTGCCCGAGTTTGACTCCTTCGCCCTTTTGCACGAGTGCTGCGGCGGGCGCGCCGATATGCTGCTGCAGAGGCACTTCCAGATGTGCGCTTGCGGGCAGTTTTGCGATCGGACTGCGTTCAGTCAGCTTCCACTCGCGCGGATGGACCCCGCCTTTGAATGTAAAAGCCAAAGGAAACCTCCATTTGTGTCCGGAAAAAGCCGGTCTTTTTACGTCGGCGCGGGGCGCCGGAACGGTCGGATCAAGCGTTTTTTCCTATAGTTTTATATACGATAACAGAATACCATAGATCCGCTTTCATTGCAAGAGCAAACGCGAGAAAAAGGGCAAAAAAGAAACACGCCCGACGAAACGTCGGACGTGTTTTGTAATCTGACTACCGGTATGCCGTGAAAGCTCGTGATCCCGAACGGGCAAGAACCAAAGCACCCTTCGTTTTCGAGATTACTGCTGGTTTTGGCGCATTGCGGCGAAGCACTCGCTGCAATAGACCGGACGGTCGTCGCTCGGCTGGAACGGAACACGCGCTTCCTTGCCGCAGTTGGCACAGGTCGTGGTGAACATTTCCTTGTTCGCGCGGTTGGCGGCCTTGCGGGCTGCGCGGCATTCCGGGCAACGCTGGGGTTCGTTCTGGAAGCCCTTCTCTGCGTAGAATTCCTGCTCACCGGCGGTGAACACGAATTCGCGGCCACAGTCCTTGCATACCAATGTCTTGTCCTCGTACATGTTTTTACCTCGCTTAGAATAAAAGGGTTGAATGTGTCGCTCCCGGGCAGACTTGCACTGTCATCTTTTTGGATCAAAACGCTTTGCTTTAAGCTACGGGAACGGATTCTTTTTCAGCGCTTGTAATGCGCGGAAAGCTTTTCTCTTGCGCGAAAGAGCGCGTTGGAAACGCTTTTTTCGCTTTTTTGCAGGTTTTTCGCGACCTGCCCCGGCGTGCGCCCGGAAAGGGTCAGCTTCAAAACGGAGGCTTCGTAGTCGCTCAAAACGGTATCGAAGCTGCGGATCAGCGCGTTCAGGTTTTCGTGATCGATCAGGGACTGTTCCGGCGCGTATTGCGAGCTCTCCGGCTCGGTTTCCAGGTCTTCCATGGAAAGCGTTTTGGCGTCGCGGGAAAGCTTTTTGAGCGAGGAGAGCATGCTGCGGCGAGCACACAGATAGGCGAAAGTGGAAAAAGAGCTGGCGTTTTCCGCACCTTCCGAGTAGCAGAGCGCCGCCTTGTAAAAGCCGATCAGACCGTCCTGATACAGGTCTTCCGTTTCGCTGTCGGGAACGCCCGAAAACGAGTGCGACAGCTTACGTAACATACCCTCATAACGCTTTAACAATTCCGAAAACGCCTCGGCGTTTCCGTTTCGGATCCGAAACAAAAGCGCGCCCTCGTCCAGCGGCGCGTCATTTTTCAGAACAGAACCGTTTACGTCCGAAACTTGTTTTGGGAAAATTGCCATGCTATCTTGTCTTTGGAAAGATCGTGAAGTCATTATAACAGAATTTTATTCCTTGTCAATACTTTTGAGAAATTTTATCTAAATCGCGGCTTTTGGATCGAAGAATCGTTGTTCTGCTTGACCAAAATCAAAAAATGTGCCATAATAAAAAAAGAAAGGGAAGCGTTATGGCAAGAAGGATCAACGACGACTATCATATCAAGGTCTATTTACTGTATTTGTACGAAAAACTGGCAAGCCCTTTAAGCCAGCAGACCGCGGCGGAGATCATCCTTTGGGACGGCACCGTCAATTATTTCGTGTTCATGGATTGCTTTGAAAGCCTGCGGGAAAGCGGGCTTTTGCGCGTGTCCTCCACGGGCGAGCACGAAGAGCCGCTTTATGAGATCAGTCCCGCGGGCAGGGAATTATTGCGAAGCGTCGAAAATTCGCTTTTGGACGAAACGAAGAAAAAAGTGCTGCATTCCGCCGCGCGGCTTTTGGCGTACCGGCGCGACGGCAGCCGCGCCCGCGCCGAGGTGCGCCCGGAAAAGGACGGCTACGTGCTGGATTGCTCGATCGAGGACGACAGCTATCCGCTTTTGCATTTGAGCGTTTATCTCGATCGCGCGGAGGAGGCGGAAAAATTCCGCGCCCTTTTCGACGAACGCAGCGATATCGTCTATCGCGGCGTGCTCGCGCTTCTTTCCGGCGAAATGAAGTTTTTGATGTAAGAGCGAACAAAAAGAGAGCTGAATTAAAAAGAAGATACTATGAAAAAAGTGATTGTTTTGCTGTTTTTATCAGCTTTGCTTTTGACTTCCTGCGCTCAAAAAAATACTGAAAAATCCGTACCGTCGCAAACGGACGGGTCGCAATTTACAAAACAGAATGACGGCGAATCCAACCCGGTTTCCGGGGAAGATCCCGGAATCGTTTTGCAGAAGGCGATCGGCGGCAGCGACGTAAGCAATGAAAAATACATTTTGAGTTTTGCCGTTTACGGCGATTATGACGCTTTGATCAAGGATCCGAAAGAGCGCGAGGCTTTTCATAATCAATTCGAGCATTTTGGTGCAGGCGGCACGCGGGACGGCTTTGAATTCAATATCTATACCTTACTTCGCGAGAACGGGATCGCAAAAGATGATTTTCTTGAGGTACTGAATCAGCGCAAGGAGCGCAACGGCTATTTCGACTATACGGACGAGGAAGTTGAATTGTTGTACTCAGACGATGTCGAGGCGGTTTATCGGCATTTTGCGAACCCGTGCGCCGTATTTATCGACGTTGGCGAAAAAGTGTATCCCCCGGCTTGGCTTGCAAGCCACAGCGCCAAAGAGTATCGGGAGGCAGGCATTACCTCTGACTTGCTGTATGAAAAGATTCCTTTGATTCAGGATGCTTTGACCACGATCAGTTCCTCCGGCGAGATCTTTCGTGAGATCCCGGATGCCATAGAACGGGAATTTGCAGAATTGCAGAAGCTGGAAGGGATCCCGGAAACGGAGTATAAAACGGTTTACAATCAGAAAGCGGATGAATTGACGGAGCAGTTTACGACTTCTTCCTCGACTTCTCAGGTCTCCGCAGAAAAAATCGGTTGAAACGCATACAAAAACGCAGACCGCACGGTCTGCGTTTTTTTGCGTTTTCAGTTTTTCATGCTCGTTTCCGAAGCCGTATCTCCAGCGGGATCTTCGGCGGAGATTCCGCCGGGGACGGGGGTGGTACTTTCCGTTTGTTCCGACTCTCTTGGCGGGAAAACGACGGCGGGGTCGATTCGTTGTTCTTCCGGAATCCCTTCCAGTTCCTGGAGTTCCAGGAACCTTTGTTCGATGATGTCGGGGACCGTGGTATCGGTTTTAGAAAACAAAGGTCCCGTGTTCTGAAAGTTTTCGGGATTAAAATCCTGGTTTGGAAGCAAGGCGCAAAATGTGTGGATCATCGGCAGTTTTTCCCAGAGCAGCGTAGAGGTGATGCCGGCGTTCCGATATTCTTGCGCGCTGTGCGTGGCAAGCCAGCCCGGCTCATAGACTTCTTTGCCGATGCCGACGAACACGGCAAAGGGGCTGGCAAAATGGCGGTAAACCTCCTCTGCGTTATCTGAGTATAAAAGATCGATCTCCGAATCGGAAAAATCCCGGAACCCGTTTTTCGTATAACGCTCTTCGCAGGCGGATACGAAGGTTTCTTTCGGGATTCCGTTTTCGCTAATCAGCGTATAAACGTTGTATTCATACTGATCGCGCGTTCCGCCTGAACCAAACTGCTCGAATTGTTTTTGAAACGCTTCGATCCTGCTCTGATCCCCGATCAACGCCTCGTACTCTTCGGAAATCTGAAAGGAGGGCAGGTATTTCATTTGATCCTGTACCCAGAGGTTGTCGTTTAAGGATTCGTCGTACGAATCCGGTATCGGCGGATCGTCCGGCGCGTTGGCACCGCTTTTGCCAAACGAGCAGGAACTGAATAAAAGAGCGCACAAAACCAGCAAAAGAATCGCTTTTTTCATAAAGCCTCCGATCATGTGTGAAAGCGCTTTCACAAGAAAAAACAAGCCGGCGTTTGCACGCAGGCTTGTTTTTTCTTATTTTCAGATCGCTTCGTAAGCGATCCGGATCATATTGCCGTTTTCGACCTTGGTGGTCAGCTTGGCGCTTTGGGTATTCACGTAGATCTTCCAGATCATGGAATCGGTCTTTTCGATGCCGTTGATCGCCGAGATACTGCCCGGCATGGTGATCGCCAGCGTTTTGTCTTCCTTCAAGACCTGCAGAACGCTCTTCACGCTCACGCTCTTTTGCTCTTTCACGGTCACGTCGCCGGAGAAGACCGTGCCGTCCGGACCCTCGATGGTCAAAGTCACGGTCACGTCCGGGATCGCGTTTTCGCCGGACGCGTCGCCGCCGGACTGCGTGCCGTAGGAAAAGACCACGGTATCGCCTTCCGTGATCGCTTTTCCGATCGCCACGCTTTCGCCGTTGAGCGCCCAGTTCCAGAAATGCGTATCGTCCGCCTCGTAGCCGCCGAAGGCTTTGATCTGGCTGCCGAGGATCTCCGTGTTCAGATAGCCGTCTTCCTTGATGGTCTTGGCAAGATCCTTGATGGAAACGTTTTTCTTGGTCGTGGAGGTGACCTCGATATCCTCGTCCAAAAGCACGTCGTCGGAGCCGTCTTCCTTCATACCGTACGCCACGACCTTGGTGTGGACGGTCACGTCGGCCAGGATATCGTCGCCGGTGTAGGGGGGCGGGATGTCGCCCGTGCAGGCGGAAAACAGGGGGACCAAAAGCAGGATCGCCGCAAAGAGTACGATCACCCGTGCGTGTTTCATCGCAAAACTCCTTTGAAGAGCCGGACGGCGTGCGCCCGACCGGATAAGATGCCATACTATACAAATGGATTATACACGGATTTTTTTTGCTTGTCAATATCATCCGGCCCAAAAACGGCATACGCGCGCCGATCGTTTCATAGGCTTTTTCCAAGGAGAAACGGATATGAAAACGAGATTCTGGGCGATTTTGTTTTGCGTTCTCGCCCTGCTTTGCCTGTGGGGGATCTTCCGGGAGAAACCCGCGGTCGCGCACGGGGATCTGTCGGAATTGTCCGACGCGGTCACCTCGGCGCTTTTGCGCTCCGAGGAGGCGCGCGCGGTGTTCGGGATGCGGGAAACGCAAAGCGGGCTTTTCTTGTGAAAGAAGCGTTTTTTGTCCGGGTGCATCCGTTATGCGTCCCGGCGGCCGTTTTGATCTGCGTGCTGAATCCGCCGCGGGTCTTGTGCGTGATGGCGCTTTGCGTGATCCTGCACGAGGCGGGGCATTTGATCGTCTGCGCGATCCAGAAGCGGCGCGTGTTCGGGCTGATGATCGAGCCTTTGGGCTTGAAACTTGCGGTGCAAACGCTCGGCTTTTCCTATTTACAGGATCTGGCGATGCACCTCGGCGGCCCCGCGGCGAGCTTTCTTTCGGCGGGCGCGTCGTTTGGCATGATCCGCCTGTCGCACGGGGATCCGTACTGCTTTTTCGCGCTCTATTTCAATTTGTTTTTGGGCGCGTTCCAATTGATCCCGTTTTCCGGCTCGGACGGGGCAAACGCGCTGTTTTCGCTTTGCTGTGAAAGACGCGGCTTTGCGTTTGCCGAGCGCGCGGGGCGGATCGCGGAGCGCGTCAGCGCCGTCTGTATGCTCGCTTTCGGCGTGCTCTCGGTCATAGTCACGGGCTTTCATCTGTCCGTCTGCGTGTTTTTCTTATCGCTTGCGCTGGTCGCCCTGCCCTCGTTTTTTTCCGGAAAAAAAGCGTGAAGCGAGCGCAAAAAAAGCGTTTCGCAAACGCGAAACGCTTTTTCGATACGGTTTTTATTCTTCGGTCTTCTCCGCGGCGGCTTTCTTCGTGGCGGGCTTTTTGGCGGGCGCGGGTTTTTCCGCCGCTTCGGCCTTCGGCGCGGCGGCTTTCTTCGGCGCGGCTTTCTTTGCCGGCTTTTCAGCCGTCACGTTTTTCGCGTTGAGCTTGCGGGTCAAAAGACTCTTGCGGCGGCTTGCCGTGTTCTTTTTCAGACTGCCCTTGGCGGCGGCCTGGTCGATCAGACGGATCGCGTCCTGATAGGTCGCGGTGATCGCGGCGGCGTCGCCCCCTTCGAGAGCGGTATCAAACTTTTTGATCGCGGTTTTCATGGCGGAAACGCGCATCTGGTTCTGCATCGCCTTCTTCTGGTTGATCAGAACGCGCTTTTTCGCAGACTTGATATTCGGCACTTTCAGTGTCCTCCTTTGAAGATGAAACAATTTATACGGCAGTACTATACCACACAAAAACGGAAAAAGCAAGTTTTTTTTCAAAAACCGTTTAAGATTTGCCGATTGATCCGAAACTGGTTTCGAGGTGATCGGATGGAACGGATGATGCGCACGGATCTGGCAAGCGAATGGAGCGAGGAGATCCTGCAAAACGGCGGTCTGGACGGGCTTGCGACGCACTATCGCGAGATCGACGGGGCGATCGGCGTGTTGGAAGTCTGCGTGGAGAGCGACGCGGCGGCAAAAGCGCTTCAAAAGCCGCGCGGGAAATATCTCACGGTCTTCTGCGGCAAGCCCTGGGAGGACGACAAGGAGCGGTTTCAAAAAAAGGCGCTCGGACTGGCAGGCGAGATCCGAAACGTTTTGCCGCGCACTCCCGGATGCGTCCTGCTCGCGGGGCTCGGCAACCGCGCCATCACCGCGGACGCGGTGGGGCCGGAAACGATCCGCTATACGCTCGTGACGCGGCATCTGAAACGTTCGGACCCGGAGTTGTTTGCCGCCCTCGGTCTGCGGGAGTGCGCGGCGATCGCACCGGGCGTGCTGGGGCAGACCGGCATGGAGAGCGCCGACGTCATCCGGAGCGTCACGCACTCTCTGCATCCGGATCTCGTGATCCTGATCGACGCGCTTGCCGCCCGCAGGCTCGACCGGCTCGCCACGACGATCCAGATCTCCGATACGGGCATAAGCCCGGGCAGCGGGGTCGGCAACCGGCGGGAGTGCCTGGATGAAGCAAGCCTCGGCGTTCCCGTTTGCTCGATCGGCGTGCCCACCGTGGTGGACGCGGCAACCCTCGCCTATGACGTGCTGGAGCATGAGAAGCGACCGCCGTTTTCGCAGATCCGGGACTCGCTTTGCGCAAACGGGCTCAATTTCTTCGTCACGCCAAAAGAAACGGACGAACTTCTAAAACACCTGTCCCGGCTCATAGGATACGGTATCAACCTTGCGCTTCATCCCGGATTGTCCTATGAGGAAATGGCGTCCCTTGCGGAATAGAACGAAGGAGTGATGAAAATGAACGCGGCAATTTTCCAACGCCGAAGATGGCAAAGCAGGATCAAAAACGCCGTGGTGTACGGCGTGATCCCGGGGCTTTCGCTGATCCTTGCGGCGCTTTGTCTGTGCTTACAGCTGTTTTCGCGGTCCCGGATGGACGCGATGCGCCTGCCTTTTTTGGAGGAATTGCACCTGGAGGCGTTCGCGATGCACACGCCGGACGGCGCGCGGAATATGGGCTTTACGACTCTGGAAAGCGTCAGAGAGGCACCCGTGACAGAGGCGCCCGGATTCGTCGATCGCGTCCCGGACGGGATCTATCCGATCGTGGAGACCACGATCTCGAACGCCTCGGGGCTTATCAATTCCACGGACTATGGGATCGACCCGGACGAGATGCTTTCCGCCGCCTATCCCTTTGCGGGCATGACGCGGGGGGAGGATCCGATCGTGCTCGTGCTCCATACGCACGCGACGGAGAGTTATTACGACACGAAAAGCGCCCCGCTTGCGGGCGGGGTGGTCGGGCAGAGTGCGGATGTGGTCGGCTATTACGCCTACGATTCGGATGTGCGCAGTACCGATAACACGCAAAACGTGGTCGCGGTGGGCGAGGTCTTTTGCCAAACGCTGGAGGCGGCGGGGATCCGCACGCTGCATTGTACGACCCAGCACGATCTCGACTATTCGCGCGCCTACGGCGAGGCGCTGAACAGCATCGAAGCCTATCTTACGGAATACCCCTCGATCCGCTATATCATCGACCTGCACCGGGACACGCTGCTGCGCGCGGATTGCTCCAAGCTCAAGCCGACCTCGGTGATCGACGGCGAAAAGTGCGCGCAGGTGATGCTCGTGATCGGCGCGGGCTCGGAGAGCGTGGAGCAGCCGCATTGGCGGGAAAACCTTGCGCTCAATTACAAGTGGCAGTCGTATCTGATGCAGATCGGAGAGGGCTTTGCCCGCCCGATGTATCTGCGCTACGGCAGATTCAATCAGCACACGGGCGTCGGCACCATGCTCATCGAGGTCGGCTCCTGCGGCAACACGCTTACCGAAGCCTCCCGCGCGGGCGCCTACGCCGCAGAGGCGCTTGCCGAAATGATCCTGGAAAACGAATAAACGAATCGAGAAAACGAAAAAGCGCACCCGGAGGGGTGCGCTTTTTTATGGGTTTTCAAAGCGGTTTGAGCATCAGGATCTGGCTTGCGTAGGTGCCGTCGGAAAATTTGAGTGCGCGCTCGTGCAGACCGTAACGGACGAATCCGAGCGATTCGTAAAGCGCGATCGCCCGCGCGTTGTCCGAGCGCACCTGCAATTCCAACTGCTCGAAGCCTGCCTGCCCCGCAAGGCGGATCGCGTGGGTCAGCAGGGCTTTTCCGATCCCGAGCCCCCAGTATTCGCGGTACAGCGCGATCCCCACGCTTGCGCGGTGCCGGTAGCGCAGCGCCGTGTCGGTCATAAAAAACGAACAGTTTCCGAGGTGCTTTCCGTCGCGCTCGGCGATCAGAAAGGCGGCGGTATCGGAGTTTAGGTACTTCGTTTGTAAAAATTCGCGTTCCATTTCAAGCGTGTAGCGCCGCGTTTCCTCCGGCTCCAGCTTCAGGTTGCGCGTTTCGGTGCTGGTGATCTGAAAATAGCGCAGCAATTCCTCCGCGTCGGAAAGCGCGGCGGGGCGGATCCGGCATTCGCGCCCGTCCTTTGCCGTGAAACGGATCGGGGTAAAGTCCATGGTGCACCTACTTTCCAAGTCCAAAACCGAGCTTGCGCAGACGCCGCACGAGGAAAAAGGCAAGCGTGAGTTTTATCAGATCCGGCAGGATAAAGGGAAGTACGCAAATTGAAAGCGCGGAGACAAAGTCCTTCGTGCCGACCGCGGCAAACCAGAGCGTGCCGCAAAGATAGCATAAGATCAGCCCGACGACAAGCGCGGGATACTCCGCTTTTTTCGTTTTGATGAGTTTTTCGCAGGCAAGATAGCACAGCGCGGTGATCAAAAAGCCGAACAGATAGCCGCCCGTGGGGCCGACGAGTGCGCCGATCCCGCCGCGAAAGCCGGAAAAGACCGGCGCGCCGACCGCGCCGAGGGCGAGATAGACCGCGACCGCGATCGTGCCGCGCACGCCCCCGAGCAGCATCAGCGCGGCAAAGACCGCGAAGGTCTGCATCGTGAAGGGAACGGCGAAAAACGGGATCGTGATCCAGGCGCAGACGCTCATCAGCGCCACCGTCAGGGCGGTGTAAACGAGTTCTTTGAGTGTGCTTTGCGTTTGCTTGGGTACAGACATGGGTTCCTCCGGGGATTGGCAGCTGCCGGAAATCATTGCATCAGATGCTTTGCGCGCTTGCCGGAAATATGCTCGAGCGTGATCTCAACGCAGGCAAGCGTGCCGCGGCGGATCGTATCCTCCGTTTCCGCCTCGCAATCGGCGCGGTAGTCGCGCGCGTATTTGTCGCCGATCTTCAGCGCCGCTTTGCGCAATTCGTCGGGCTCGGTCAGGATGCGCGCTTTGCCGAACGCGATCACGCTTTCAAAATCCGTCGCGCGCAGGGGAGCGTTCACTTTGTCGCGCGAGATCACGCAAACGGAAACCTTTTCATCGCGCCGGATCGCGTCGAGCTTGTGACCGCTGACCGCGCAATGAAAACCGATCGTCCCGAGCGGACGGGCCGCGTCCGGATCGGTATATACGAAATTCAAGGGTACGGTATAAGGGTATCCGTCGTCGCCGGATACGCCCAAAACCATCGTGCTTTCCCGCTTTAAGATCTGAATGCATTCTTCTAAGGTCAGCGCCTGGGACGCGCGCCGCAAGGGTCGGAACATCGGTTTTACTCCTTTCCGGTCAGGGCTGCAATTTGAAGACGGTTGCCGTGATCAGGGCGATCCGTTTTTCCGTTTCGTCGCTTACGTTTATCTGATACACGCCGGTGGTGCGGCCGTTTTTCAGGCAAACGGCGCGGGCGATCAGGCGCTCGCCCTTGGAGGACGCCAAAAACTGCAGATCCGCGTTCAAGGCAACGCTCGGCCGGTAAAGATGGTTGGAGAGCGCGGCGAGGGCAAGATCGGCAAGCGTGAAGATCGCGCCGCCCATCACGCCGCCGAGCGCGTTTCTGTGGCGCGGGGCGAGCGTTACGCTGCAGGTGCATTCGGTATCGGACAGGGCGTCGATGCACATCCCGTTTTCGGTGGCAAAGCGGTCGTTTTGAAAAAACGCGCGCGCTTCTTCCAATGAAGTAAAGGTTCCCATGTGGATAGTTCCTTTCTGAAAAGCCGGCGTACGCGGCTTGATTTTTAGTTTGCGATCACGCGCCACGCCTCGATCAGGCGCTCCATGGTGTAAGCGGCGTTCGCGGGGCTCGTGGAGGGAAGGACCGTCGCACGGATCCCGCAGCACGGCGCGTGAGCGCGCTCGTAATAACGCCCCGCGGTCTTGCCGTTGCAGAACACGCGGGTGATCCGCGCGGCTTGGAAGATCGGCGTAAGGTCGTTTGGCGTAACGTTTCTGATCGTGCCGTCCGCGCTCAAACGAATATCGCATTCTCCGATCACGTCCCAGAGCGCGATCCCGTGTTCCAGGCACAGCGCGCGCTTTTGCGCGATCGTTTCGGGAACGGGGCGGTGAAACAGGGCGGCGATGAGGGGCCAGAAGCGGTTTTGCGGATGCCCGTAAAAGAAATTCTGCCCGCGTGACGCGACCGACGGCAGACTGCCCAAAATCAGCGTGTGAGAATCCTTGTCGTACAAGGGTCCGAAGGGGTGGACGATATGCGTATATTCCGGCATTTATCGCTCTCCGTTTTCCGCGCGGTACCAGCTTAAAAGGTCAGAATAGGCACCCCTGTAATGCAAATGCCTGCCCGAGGGGCTTTGCTCGATCGGCTGTAATCCGAGATGCTCCAGGATCGCCCGCGAGCGGGTATTGGTCGTGTGCGCAAAGGCTTCCACTACCTCGGTATCCTCCGGCATGTGCTCGATCAGATAGCCGTAGAGATCGCGGAAAGCGCGGCGCTTGCCTTGAAGCTCCGGCACCAACTGGATCTCCTCCATCATAAAGCGGCTGTCTGCGGCGTAATACAGAAAAAAGCCGGAAAGCAGACCGTCCGCGCTCAAAGTCAAAAGCCTGCGCTGCGGCTTTTCCAAACCCTCGGATACGTTGGAAAACCAAAGCTCGTAATCCTCGATTTCCGGCTCCGTGATCCGCAGTGCGCGGTAGTTTTTTTGAAGGATCGCAAATAAGTCCGGCGCAAGATCTCGAAAACCGGATCCGGGAAGCGGCGCGATTTGGACCTTGCGCGGCGCGCGAAGCGCGTCCAGGCGGGCTTTCAGGAGCTGATAGCGTTCTCTTTTTTCCGCTTTGGCAAAGTGGATCTCCCGGCTTTGTTCGACCGCGGCGGAAGAATAGTCGAGCGCCGTATCGAACTGCTCGCTTGTAAGATCGAAGGCAACGCCGTCCACAACGTTGAAGCAGTGGAAATTGCCGTCGGCAAGCGGGATCCCGAAAACCTTGCCGCCCAAAAGATCCTGCGCCAAAAACGCCGTGATCGAGCATTGCCCGAAGCTTTTATGG
>CADBPF010000051.1 GCA_902796545.1 uncultured Ruminococcus sp.
CGCCCGCCGTATAGTCCCCGATCCCGGTGATCGAGCGCAGCGCGGCGATGTCTCTCGGCAATTCGCCGTGATACTTCTCGCAGACTTCCCGCGCGCCCTTTTGCAGGTTGCGCACCCGGTTGTAGTAGCCGAGCCCCTGCCAGAGCTTCAGAAGCCGATCCTCCGGCGCGGCGGCAAGATCGGGGATCGTCGGCAGTTCCGCCACGAAGCGGTTGAAATATTCGATCGCCGTGCTGACGCGGGTCTGCTGCAGCATGATCTCCGAGACCCACACCCGATAGGGCGAGGGATCCTCGCGCCACGGCAGGACGCGCCGCGCGCGGCCATACCAGTCGATCAGCGGCAAAATGAGCAAATTGAGTCGTGTTTGATCCATACCGTCTCCGTTTCTATTGATATCCTATCGTTTCCGGCGCCGCCTGTCAAGGAAAACCCTTGACTTTTTTGATACTTGAATCTAAAATAAGTATGGCATTTTATGAAAACTGCTTTCCGGAGGAATTATGACCAATTCACCGACCGCAATCCTGTTATGTGCCGGACGCGGCAGCCGTATGAAAAGCGACCGTACTCACAAAGTATGCTTTGAGATCGCGGGGATCCCTGCGGTCATCCGCCTGATCGATAATTTCAAAACGGCAGGCGTGCATCGTTTCGTCGTCGTCGTCGGTTCCAAAGCCGACAAGGTCATGGAATGCTTAAAACACGTGGACGGCGTGATGTTTGCCTACCAGTCGGAGCAAAGCGGCACGGGCGACGCCGCGATCTGCGGTCTGCACGCGCTGACTTCGTTCGGATACGACGGGCCCGTGATCATTTCCATGGGCGATAAGATCGTCGCTCCGGATCTGATCCGATCGCTGATCGAGGCGCAATCCTCCTCCGGCGCCGCCATTTCTTTTTTGACGCAGCCCAAATCCTATAATCCCTCCGGCGGGCGCATCGTCAAACGCGGCGGGAACGTGATCGGCATCGTGGAGCACATGGACGAATTGCGCTTCAAACTGATGCAGCAGGAAGACCGTTCCGACGCCGCGATCAGAAAATCCATCGCAAAATGGCGCTTGAGCGAGAAAAAAGCCGCTCTGTTGTATTCGATCGCGATCGAGGACGCGAAAAAAGGTCTGACCAAACTTCCCAAACCCCTCGAAGACATCACCGAAAAGGATTTGCGGAACGTCAAATCCGTCAACGCCGCCGTATATTACTGCAGCGACGCCAAGACCGTTCTGCGCCGGCTGAACCGCGTGACCTCCGGCAACGCGCAGGGTGAGATCTATCTGACGGATATGATCAATCTGACCTGCAGAAAAGAGCCGGTCGTCACAGTCGAGATCGACGCGAAAGAAAAGCTTCTGACCTATTCCACGATGGACGAGCTGTTGCAGATCCAGTCCTATTTTACCGCGCCGCTCCAGCGGGACGATCTCAAAACCGCTTCCGACTGGATCGCCGATTTCAACGCCGGCAAACTCGATCAAAAACTCAAGGATATCTACGGCACCAAGGGCTTTTCCGCCGCCCTGCGCGATCCCTATATCAACGCCTGCAAATCGTTTATCGAACGCTTCGGCGATCTGCCGATCGTCATCAGCCGCGCGCCGGGCAGGGTCAATCTGATGGGGCGCCATATCGAGCATCGCGGCGGCAGTACGAACATTCTCGCAATCAACCGGGAAACGATCTGCGTCGCGAGCCCCAGACCCGACAACGTGGTCGAGATCGCCAACATCGATCCCACTTTCCCCGTGCGCGATTTTTCCATTCTCGATATCATCTCGTCGTACGAAACGGACGACTGGCTGGAATTTATCGAAAGCGAGAAGATCCTGGAGCTCGTTTCCAACACCCGCGGCGACTGGGCAAACTACGTGAAAGCGGGCATTTTGCGCCTGCAGCTTGCCAATAAATCCTTGCTGCTCACCGGGATGAATATGCTCTTTTCCGGTAATATCCCCATGGCGGCGGGGCTTTCCTCGTCCTCTTCCCTTGTGGTCGCCTCCATGGAAGCCACGATCGCGCTCAACCGGCTCGATCTGACCGTGCAGGATTTCGTCGCGCTCTCCGGCGAAGGCGAATGGTTCGTCGGCAGTCGCGGCGGCAGCGGCGATCACGCCGCCATGAAATGCGGCGAGCGCGGCATGATCACGCACATGAATTTCAGTCCCTTCTCGGTCGGCGAGCGCGTGCCCTGGTCGGAGGATTACGATATCCTCGTGGCAAACTCCGGCATCATGGCAAAAAAGAGCGGCAACGCCAAGGATCTGTTCAACGCCATGGTCGCCACTTATGAGCTGGCGTTCATGTGCGTGCTGGAAGCGTTTCCGGAATACGCGCACAAGCTCGCCTGCCTGCGCGACATCAACGCAAAGAATCTCGGCGTATCGCCGAGCCGCATTTACGAGATCCTTTTGAAAGTCCCCCGCTCGATCAAGCGCGAGGATCTGTTCACTTACTTCCCCAAGAATTATCACGATCATATCCGTCAGCTCCTGTCCACGCACGCGCCGTTTTCGAATTACCCCCTGCGCGGCGCCTTATTGTACGGGCTTGCGGAATGTGACCGCGCCAATCGTTGCATCGAGCTGTTGAAGAAAAAACGCTTTGCCGATCTCGGCGAATTAATGTGTATCTCGCACAACGGAGACCGCGTCTGGCAGAACGGACGCCGCTACCGCGGAGACGACAGCGACGAGTATCTGTACGGTCTGATCAACGATCTGAAAAGCGAGGACAGCGAACGCGTGGAAGCCGCGCAGATCTGGCATCAGCCGGGCGCTTACTGCTGCTCCAAGCGTGAGATCGACCTTTTGATCGATTTCCTCTTGTCCCGCGAGGGCGTGCTCGGCGCGCAGCTCTCCGGCGCAGGACTCGGCGGCTGCGTGATCGCGCTCGTGGATGCGCGCTTTACCGATAAAGTCCTTGCCTCGCTCAACCGCAACTACTATGAGGCAAAGAATCTGCCCGGTCTCGCCTCGGTCTTCACCCCGGTCGCCGGCAGCTCCGTCCTCTAAAGTAATAAAAAAAGAACGCACCCCGGTGCGTTCTTTTTTTTGCCGTTTTATCCCGCTTTTTTGCGATTCAAAAGCAGCTGTTCATATTCTTTCGGGATCTCTTGAACCATCTCTTTTGTGATACGGATCTCTTTGTCGCTGCGGCTCGGCGCGTCGTACATCATCGGGCGCAAAAAGCCCTCCATGATGCTCCGCAGTCCGCGCGCGCCGGTGTTCTGCTCGGTGGCAAGGATCGCGACTTCCCGCAGCGCGTCGTCGTCGAACACCAGTTTGATACCGTCCATTTCAAACAGCTTTTCATACTGCCGTACCAAGGAGTTTTTCGGCTCTTTTAAGATCCGGATCAGACCCTCGGTATCGAGCTTGTCCATGGAGACCAAAACCGGCACTCTGCCGACCAATTCCGGAATCAGCCCGTATTTCACGAGATCCTGCGGGATCACGGAATGCAGGATATTGTGATTTTCCCGGTCCTCTTTGTTCCGGATGGGAGCGCTGTATCCGACGGTCTGCGCGCCTTTGCGGCGTTCAATGATCTGCTCGATCCCGTCGAACGCGCCGCCGCAGATAAACAGGATATTCGTCGTGTCGATCTGGATAAACTCCTGATTCGGGTGCTTTCTGCCGCCCTGCGGCGGCACGTTGGAGACCGTTCCCTCCAGGATCTTCAAAAGCGCCTGCTGAACGCCCTCGCCCGAAACGTCGCGGGTGATCGAACGGTTTTCGCTTCTGCGGGAGATCTTATCGATCTCGTCGATATAGATGATCCCTTTTTCCGCAAGCTCGATATCGTAATCCGCCGCCTGGATCAGACGCAAAAGGATGTTCTCCACGTCCTCCCCGACGTAACCCGCCTCGGTGAGCGTGGTCGCATCCGCGATGGCAAAGGGCACCTTCAGGGTCTTGGCAAGCGTCTGGGCAAGATAGGTCTTCCCCACACCCGTCGGTCCGAGCAGCAAAACGTTGCTTTTCTGGATCTCCACGTCGCCCTTTTGTTTTTGCAGGATCCGTTTATAGTGGTTATAGACCGCGACGGAAAGCGCGATCTTCGCCTCGGTCTGCCCGACCACGTATTCGTCGAGCGCGTGCTTGATCTGCTGGGGCTTCGGAAGCGATTCCAACTGCAGCGGACTGTGCATCCTTGCGCTTTCCTCGGTCTTTTCCAAAAGCATTTCGCAAAGACCGACGCAATTGTTGCAGATGAACGCGCCGTCCGCTCCGGGGATCAGCACTTTGACCTGCTTTTCGTCCTTTCCGCAAAAGGAACAGGTATAAAGGGGCTTCTGGTTTGCCATAGAACTCCTTACTGTAACTCGCCGCGATTGGTCAGCACGCGATCGATCAGCCCGTATTCGCGCGCTTCGTCCGCGGTCATGAAATGATCGCGGTCGGTGTCGCGGGTGATCACGTCGAGCGACTGGCCCGTCTTTTCAGACAGGATGCGGTTCATTTTTTCGCGGATCTGGATGATGTGATCCGCATGGATCTTGATATCGCTCGCCTGACCCTGCATACCGCCGAGCGGCTGGTGGATCAGAATTTCGCTGTTCGGAAGCGCGAGGCGCTTGCCCTTCGTTCCGGCGGCAAGCAGGAAGGCGCCCATAGACGCCGCCATGCCCACGCAGATCGTGGAAACATCGCACTTGATGAAGTTCATGGTGTCGTAGATCGCCATTCCCGCGGAAATGGATCCGCCGGGGCTGTTGATGTAGAGCGAGATGTCTTTGTCCGCGTCCTGCGCTTCCAGATACAACAGCTGTGCGACCACGAGCGACGCGGTCACGTCGTTGACTTCATCCGCTAAAAACACGATGCGGTCATTTAAGAGTCTGGAATAAATATCGTAAGAGCGCTCGCCGTGTCCGGTCTGCTCCACGACCATCGGTACTAATGCCATATCCTACCTCCTGTAAAGAAACGATCGGTTCACTCCGCCTTGTCAGCCGTTTTTTTCGCGGCAGGCTTTTTCGCGGGCGCTTTTTTGGCGGGTGCTTTCTTTGCCGGGGCTTTCTTTTCCGCCTCGGTCTTCTTTTCCAGTTCTTCAAACGGTTTGTCTTCGATCACGGCGGAATTCCTGACAAAGTCGAACGCGGATTTCATAGCCAGATCTTCTTTTAAGACTTCTTCGTTTAAGAGTTCGCGGCATTTCTCGACTTCCATGCCGTACAATTCGGCAAGGCGCTTGTATTCCGCATCGATCTCGTCGGCGGACGGCGCGATCTTTTCGGCTTTCGCGATCGCTTCCAGCGCAAGGCGCGTCTTGACCTGACGCTCGGCGCGCGGCGCAAGCTCCGCTTTGAGATTTTCGATCGTCTGCCCGGTGTATTTCAGATACATCTCGAGCGAGATGCCCTGCTGGCTCATATTGTATTCGTAATCGCGCAGCATATTCTCGCATTCGGTATCATACATGCATTGCGGGATCTCTTCTTCCACCTTGGCGACGAGCGCGTCGGTGAGCTCCGCGTCCAGCGCGTCTTGAGCGGCATGCTCGTTCTGATGCTCTAGTTTGTGCTTGACGTCCGCTTTGTATTCTTTCAAAGTATCGAATTCGGAAACGTCTTTGGCAAATTCATCGTCGAGTTCCGGCAATTCGGTCTGCTCCAAGCTGCATAGCTTCACGGCAAAGACCGCTTCTTTCCCGGCAAGATCCTTCGCGTGGTATTCCTTTGGGAAGGTCACGTTCACGTCGAACTCGTCGCCGGGCTTATGACCGACGATCTGATCTTCAAAGCCGGGGATGAACTGACCGCTGCCGAGCTTCAAGTGATGCCCCTCGTCCGTGCCGCCTTCAAACGCGACGCCGTTGAGCGTTCCCTTGTAATCGATCACCGCGGTATCGCCGAGGCGCGCCTCGCGGTCGCTCACCTCGATCTCGCGGGCGTTGCGTTCACGGGTGCGTTCGATCGCCTCGTCCACGTCTTTTGCCGTGACCTTGCGCAGATAACGGGTCGCTTTGATGCCCTTGTAATCCTTGATGGTCAGTTCCGGCTTGGTATAGTATTTGGCGGTCCCTTTCACGCCGTCCTCGCCGATCTCTTCGAGATCCAGTTCCGGGCGGCTCACCACGTCGATCTTCGCTTCCTTGACCGCGTCTTCCAGCACTTCCGGCAGAAGATCGTTTAACGCGTCTTCATAGAAAAAGCCTTTCCCGTACATCTTCTCGATGATGGAACGGGGCGCTTTGCCCTTGCGGAATCCGGGGATGGAGACCCTGGGCGCCTTCTTGTGATACACGCGATCGACCGCCGCGTCAAAATCCGCCTTGGGGATCGAAAACTCCAAAACCGCCGTGTTGTCCTGATTCTTGGTGACTTTCTGCAAACTCATGGCACTTTCTTTCGGCAAACGGGTTGCCGATTTCCTTTCTTTACTTTGCTATTTGCATTTCAAATTATTATATGGATTTTTTTGGGTTTTGTCAAGCACCTTCACAGTTTCCGATCTGTCGATCCTTTCATATACTGTACCCGGAGTGAGTCTATGAAAACCGAGCGCACGAAAAGTGAGAAGATCCCGGTGATCGCGCACCGCCGCCGGATCGGAACGGATCGCGGATTTTTGCTGTATGAAACGACGCTTTTGGCAAGATCGAGCGGAAATTACCGCCTGTGCGCGCGATTCGTGACCACTTCCGACCCCGCGGCAAGCCGCCTCAATGATTTCTGGGAAGCGCTGGCGTTCCACTGGATCGAGGCAAAAGCCGACGCAAAGCGATCAAAAAGAGCGATCGCAAAAGCCGTCTTTGAGATCCGCCCGGAGCCTGCGGCAAAGCGGGACGGCAAAAAATCCATCGTCCGGGTCCTTTCCCGGGTCGTCTTCCGGAACGGAGCCGCAATCACGCGCAAAACGCGCGTCCGATACGATCCGGAAAACTTTACTCTCTGCTGACGGCGTTCTTGACAAACCGGGCAAAAACATCTATACTGTTAGCACATTTTGTAAAAAGGTAGTTCTATGGACGTTTTAGTTGCAAAATTCGGCGGTTCTTCGTTGTCCGGCGCAAGCCAGTTCGAGAAGGTCGCCAATATCGTGCGCGCCGACGAAAGACGGCGCTATATCGTGCCGAGCGCGCCCGGCAAGCGCTACTCTTCGGATACCAAAGTCACCGATTTATTGTATCAATGCTATCACCTGGCAAGCGGCGGCACGTTTCCGAAAGAAGAGTTTGCGCAGATCTGCGACCGCTATCGCGAGATCATCCACGGGCTCGATCTGGATCTTTCTCTGGAAGACGAATTTCAGGTGATCGAAAATCATCTGAAGACCTGCCCGGACGAAGCTTATCTTGCCAGCCGCGGCGAGTACCTAAACGGCAGGATTTTAGCGGATCTATTGCACTTTCCTTTCTTGGACGCCGCCGAGGTGATCTGCTTTAACAAGCGCTTGTCGTTTGACGCGCACCGCACGCAGGACGTTTTGAGCGCGCGGCTGAAAACGATGGAGCACGCCGTGATCCCCGGCTTTTACGGCGCCGATCCCGACGGGCGGATTTGCACCTTTTCCCGCGGCGGAAGCGACATCACCGGCTCGATCGTGGCGCGCGCCGCCGACGCCGCGCTCTACGAGAATTTCACCGACGTATCCGGCTTTTTGATGGCGGATCCGCGCATCGTCGATCATCCGAAAGTGATCTCCACAATCACCTATCACGAACTGCGCGAGCTTTCCTATATGGGCGCGGGCGTTCTGCATCAGGACGCGATCTTCCCCGTGCGGGAATCCGGCATCCCGATCAATATCAAAAACACCAACGATCCGGAAGCGCGCGGCACGATGATCGTTCCGGTCGCGCCGCCCGATCCCGGCCGCATCATCACGGGCATCGCCGGTCACAACGGATTTTCCTTTATCACGATCGAAAAGGAAATGATGAACAACGAACTCGGCTTCGGCAGACGCGTGCTGACCGTTTTGGAGGATAACGGCATCTCCTTCGAGCATCTCCCCAGCGGCATCGACACGATGAGCGTGGTCGTCGCATCGGCTTTCATCGGCGAGAAAAAGCAAACGATCATCCACGAGATCTGCGACGCGGTCAATCCCGATCATATTTCCATTGAGGACGGTTTTTCCCTGATCGCCGTCGTGGGGCGAGGCATGATCCGCACCCAGGGCACCGCGAGCCGCATTTTCGACGCCGTGGCGCGCAGCGGGATCAACGTTCACTTGATCGACCAGGGCTCGAGCGAATTGAATATCATCATCGGCGTCAAAGACGAGGATTTCGAGTCCGCCGTGCGCGTGATCTACGACGCGTTCAACGATTAAAAGACCGACTTGGAAAGCCGGGATCGCAAAAGCGGTCCCGGCTTTTGGCATATCCTGCGCAAAACGCGCATATCGTGTAGCGAAATGCAGTACGCAAAGGAGAACGCCATGGGCAATTTTGATCTGTATCAGGACATCAGCCGCCGTTGCGGCGGGAGCTTATACGTCGGGGTCGTCGGACCGGTGCGCACCGGGAAAAGCACTTTGATCCAGCGGTTTTTGGAAGATCTCGTCTTGCCGGGGATCGACGACGCGGACGAACAAAAGCGCGTGCGCGACAGTATGCCGCAATCGGCGGACGGAAAGACCGTGATGACCACGGAGCCGAAATTCATCCCGGAAAAGCCGGTCAAGGTCGCCTTTACCGATAAAGCGAGCGCGAACATGCGATTCGTGGACTGCGTCGGCTATCTGATCGAAGGCGCCGCGGGGACGGAGGAAAACGGCGAGCCTCGCATGGTGAACACGCCCTGGAAAACGAAGCCCATGCCCTTTGCGCAGGCGGCAGAGCTCGGCACGAAAAAGGTGTTCGGCGAGCACGCGAACGTCGGCTTCGTTGTCACGACGGACGGCACGATCGCGGATCTTGCGCGGGAAAACTATATCGAAGCCGAAGAACGCATCATCGCGGAAATGAAAGCGTCCGGAAAGCCTTTTTTGATCCTCATCAATTCCGCAAAGCCGGAAAGCAATTCCTCCCGCGCGCTCTGTGAAGAGCTGCAGAAAAAATACGACCATCCGACCGTATTGCTCGACGCGCTCCACCTGTCGCGCGAGGATCTGAAAAAGTTATTGGAGCTCTTGCTTGCGGAATTTCCCGCAAAAGAGATCAACGTAAAACTGCCGCATTGGGTCATGTGCTTAAATGAAGAACATCCGCTGAAGCAAGACCTGATCGCGCTTTTGCGGGAAAGCGCGCGCAAAAACTGCGCTCTGCGCGGCGTGGCGGCGGCGTTTGCCGTGACCGACGAGCGGATCAAAGAGATCCGGCTGAAAAGGCTCGACTACGCGACCGGGCTTGCCGAGCTGGAGCTGACCCCGACCGAGGAGAGCTTCTATCAGGTCTTGAGCGATACCTGCGGCGTTCCGGTACGAGGCGACGACGAATTGATGGAAACGCTCACGGAACTTGCCGCCATCCGGGAAAAATACCTGCGCATCGAAGAAGCGTTGAACGACGTGGAGCGCACCGGATACGGAATCGTGACCCCGAAGATCGAGGAGATGACCTTGGAAGAGCCAGAGATCGTGAAACAGTCGGGTGCGTTCGGGGTGAAGCTCAAAGCAAGCTGTCCGAGCATCCACATGATCCGCACGAATCTGGAAACGCAGATCTCGCCGATCGTCGGCAACGAGAAGCAGAGCAAAGATATGATCGACTATCTCGGGCGCGGCAAAGAGGAAGACCCGTCCAAAATCTGGGATACCGAGGTGTTCGGAAAGACCCTGCGGGAACTCGTCGGCGAGGGGCTGGAAAACAAACTGACCCACATTCCGGAAGACGCGCGCAAGCAGCTCTGCGAAGCGCTCACCAAGATCGTAAACGAGGGCTGCAGCAACCTGATCTGCGTGCTGATCTGAAACAGTTTTCAAATTGCATTGTGGAAAAACCCCGCCCGGGTTTTGCCGAAAACCGAAAAGATCCGCCTTTGGCGGATCTTTCGTTTTTCATGGGACGTTTACGCCTTTTTTTGTTTCTGCGCGTCCAGGTAGGATTGCAGAATCAGCGTGGCGGCAAGTTCATCCACGTGCGCTCTTCCCTCTTTGACGCTTTTGCCGGACTGATGCAGATAGCCGTAGGCTTCCACCGTGGTAAAGCGCTCGTCCCAGGTCACGATCGGGATTTGAACCTGCGGTCGTATGAGATCGCAAAACGCCAAAACGCGCTCGGCGCGCTCGCCGCGTTTGCCGTCGGTTTTTAAGGGCAAGCCCACGACGATCTGCTCGACACAGAGCTTGCGGCATAGTTCGCCGATCTGCGCCGCCGCGTCTTTCAAGCCGCGCACTTCCAGCGTGGCGTGCGGCGTTGCCAACAATTCGTCTTTGTCGCAAACGGCGATCCCGCAGCGGCGGTCGCCGAGATCCACTCCCAGTTGTTTCATGTTTCCCTCCGCAATCGATTATAGCACAGTTTCCGCGATCCGACAAAATAATTCTTGATTTCTTTTGCCGTTTATACTATAATGACCGCATAAACGAAATACGGAGGACACTATGAAACGGATCTATAAAATTCTTTCGGTCCTGATCGCCGCGCTCGGTTTCGCGTTTGGGATTACGACCGCCGCGTTTGCGGAAGGCGAAGCCGCGCAGGGCGCCACTTCGATTGCTTCCAGCCCGATCCCCATGATCATCATGCTCGTGCTTTTGGGCGTGGTCTTTTACTTTTTTATGTATCGCCCCCAGAAAAAGCAGGAACGCCAGGTCAACGAAATGCGCTCCAACCTTTCCGTCGGCGACGAGGTTTGCACCAACGCGGGCATCATCGGCCGCATCGTGCGCATCAAGGACGACATCATCACGCTCGAGCTCGGCAGCGACAAAACCAAAATGAAGGTCTTCAACTGGGCGATCCGCGAGGTGCTGCTCCCGGCGGACGCACCGGAGGACGAAGAGCCCAAAAAGCCAACGGGCGACCGATAAACCGCATACAAAAACCGCTGCGACGATCGTCGCAGCGGTTTTTTTGCGTTTTATTTTCCCTTACTGTCCTTTAAGGCGACCACGCTGTTGTAGGTGTTTTCGTATTTCGAGTCCTTGCAGAAATACCCCATCCGCACAAACTGGAAGGTGTCGCCGGCCTTGCTTTCCGCAAGGGAGGGTTCGCCGAGCGCGTTTTCCAAAAGGGTCTTGGAGTGATCGGAGAGAAAGTCCAGACAATCCGTTCCCTCCGGCAGCGCGGACATATTCTCCCGTTCAAAGAGGTGGTCGAACATCGCCGCGGCAAAGCGGATCGCGTGCGGTTTGGAAAGCCAATGGATCGTTCCCTTGACCTTTCTGCCGTCGGCGGGATTCTTGCCGGCGGTCTCCGGATCGATCGTGCCGAAAATGCGCACGACCTTGCCGGTTTCGTCTTCCTCGTACCGGTCGCAGCGGAACACGTAGGCGCCCATCAGACGCACTTCGTTTCCGGGATACAGGCGGAAGAACTTCGGCTCCTGCTGTTTTCTGAAATCGCTCTGCTCCACGCACAACACGCGTGAAAACGGCACTTTCCGCGCACCGCGTTCGGGATGCGCCGGGTGATTCGGAAGCTCGAAATATTCGACCCGATCCTCGGGATAATTCTCGATCACGAGTTCTAACGGATCCAGCACGCAAACGCGGCGGTCGGCGCTTTCGTTGAGCTCCTCGCGGATGCAATGCTCCAACAGCTCGATCTCCACGTTGCTGTACGCCTTGGCGACCCCCGCGCGGCGCACGAATTCGAGAATGGAGGACGCGGTATAACCGCGGCGGCGCAGACCGCAAAGGGTCGGCATCCGCGGATCGTCCCAGCCGTCCACCTTGCCGGATTCCACGAGCGCGCGCAGATATCTCTTGCTCATCACGGTGTGGGTCACGTTCAAGCGGGCAAACTCGTACTGATGCGGTTTTTTCTCAAAGCCGATATGATCCACGACCCAGTCGTACAAGGGACGGTGGTTTTCAAATTCCAGCGAACACAAAGAATGGGTGATCCCCTCCAAAGCGTCCTGGATCGGATGCGCGAAGTCGTACATCGGGTAGATGCACCACTTGCTTCCCTGGCGGTGATGCGAAACGTGCTTGATCCGGTAGATCGCCGGATCGCGCAGATTCAGATTCGGGCTCTGCATATCGATCTTGGCGCGCAGGGTGCAGGCGCCGTCGGGAAACTCCCCGTTTTTCATCCGCTCGAACAGCGTCAGGTTTTCTTCCACGCTTCGATCCCGATAAGGGCTGTTCTGACCGGGTTCGGTCAGCGTGCCGCGGGTTTCGCGCATCTCCTCCGCGGACAGATCGCAAACGTAGGCGTCGCCCTGGCGGATCAGCTGCACGGCGAATTCATAGCATTTTTCAAAATAATCCGAGCCGTAAAAGACGCCGCCCGTGGGCTTCGCGCCGAGCCAGACGAGGTCCTCGTAGATGCTCTGCACGTACTCGTCGTCTTCCTTTTCGGGATTGGTGTCGTCGTAGCGCAGATTGAACAGACCGTCGTATTTTTGCGCGGTATAGGCGTTGATATAGATCGCTTTCGCGCTGCCGATATGCAAATACCCGTTCGGCTCCGGCGGAAAGCGCGTGTGGATCTTGTCCACACGGCCCTCTTTTAGGTCCTCGTCAATGATGTCGTGAATGAAAAAACTGGTTTCTTCCGGCATGGCGGTTCCTTCCTCAAAAACGTTTTGCAAGGCGGGCGCGGGAACGCGCGGCGCCGAGTACCTGCATGACCTGATAGAGATCCGGTGAATTCCTGCGCCCGGTCAAGACCAAACGCAGGACCGCGGACAGATCGCCGACGTGACCGCGATACGCCGCGGGATCCATTTGATAATCCTTCGGCTTCGCCGCATATCCGAGCGTGAGAGCGAGCTTGCGTAAACGATCGAACCACGCCTGCGCGTCGTCGCTTTCGCAGTACGCGGACTCGTAGGCGTCGAGTATGCGGTTTGCTTCGTCCGCGGTGATATTTTCCGGCAAGGGATCGGTGATCCGGAAGAGGTCGTCGTAGAAAAACGCGAAAGCCTGCGGCATTTCCGAAAACTTCGCAAAATCCTTACGCGGTTTTTCCCCGCCGCGCCCGATGGAAAGATAAGCTTCGGCGTAGCCCGGATCGGCTTTCAGCCTGGCGGCGAAATCAGGCTCGTTTTCCTCGCACCAGGAAAGCAGTTCATAATATACGCTCTTTGCATCCATGCGCGCGATGCGCTCTTTGGAAATATCGTCCAGCTTATCAAGGTCAAAAAGCGCGCCGGACGCGCTCATTTTCTGAATCGAAAACGGAAAGTCCTCAAGTTTAAGATCCGGGTTTGCTCTCCTCCAGTCCTCGTAATTGGAATTGAGCACGCTCATCACGTATTCGCGCACGCCCTCGACGGGATAGCCCGCCTTGCGATAAAACGAAAGCGTCGCCTCCGGATCCTGGCGTTTGGATAGCTTGCGCTTCCCGCCCTCCGGAGTGCGCTTCATCAGGTGGGCGATATGCACGTATTTCGGGCGCTTGAAGCCAAGCAAGGAAAACAGCTGGATATGCAAAGGCAAGGTGGAGAGCCACTCTTCGCCGCGCACCACATGCGTGACCCGCATCAGATGATCGTCCACCGCGTGGGCAAAGTGATAGGTCGGGATGCCGTCCGATTTCAGAAGCACGGCGTCCATATAGTTTTCGTCCAATTCCAGCGTTCCCTTGATCAGATCGTCGAAGCGGATGCGCGCGCCCGGCACGCCCGGCGAGCGCAGGCGCAGAACGTAAGACTTGCCCGCGTCAAGGTTCGCGCGAATCTCATTTAACGTCAGATCCCGGCAGGGCGCGTAGTCGCCGTAATAACCCGGGGTCAGCTTGAGCGCTTCCTGCTTTGCATGCTGTGCTTCCAGTTCTTCTTTCGTGCAGAAGCAGGGATACGCAAGCCCCTGCTCCAAGAGCGATTTCGCAAACACGTGGTAGATCGGCGCGCGCAGGCTCTGATAATAGGGCCCGTAGTTCCCGAAGCCCCCTTCGTCGATCAGCGCGCCCTCGTCGAAGCGCATCCCGTAATACGCAAAGGAGGAAAGGATCAGCTCCACCGCACCGTCCACCTTGCGCTTGCTGTCCGTATCTTCGATGCGCAGTAAGAACACGCCGTCGGACGAATGCGCCAAACGCTCGCTGACGAGCGCCGGAAACAGGTTTCCGAAATGCACGAATCCCGTGGGGCTCGGCGCGATCCGGGTGACCTTGGCGCCCTCCTTTAAGCCGCGTTCGGGAAAACGCGCCTCCAGCTCGGCGATCGTTTCGGTGACGTGCGGGAACAGAAGCTGTGACAGTGCGCGATAATCCATAGAGCACTCCTTCGAATCAGCTCTCATAAGCTATAGTAATGTAAGATTTTAGCACAGTTTTTCTACTTTTTCAAGTCAATCGGACGCGGTTTTTCCTTTTTTGAAAAAACCGTACTTTTTTCGATCGGAAAGCGGGAAATCCACTTGACAGATTTTCGGATTTCATGGTATTATAAATTGATTTTGGTTTTCGTGACCGATTCACTCAAAACACGCGAAAATCACGCGTTTTATGATCCCGGAGGTAGTACTATATGCCAGATTCCTTTTCCAAAAGCCTCACGCAGGAGCAGATCGCTTCCGAAGCTCAAAAGCGCAAAGTTCTCTCGCAAAGCGGGCGCTTGAGTTCCCGCGCGCGCTTCGAGCGCTTGTTCGACGCCGGATCCTACACGGAGATCGCATCTTTTCTCGGCGCGCAAAACTCGGACGACGCCGATCGGATGCTGTGCGCGTTCGGCGCGGTGGACGGCGAATGCGTTTACGCGTTCTCCCAGGAATTCGCCCAAAACGGCGCCGCGTTCACCGCAAACTCCGCTAAAAAACTGCTCGCGCTCTACGAGCTTGCCGGAAAACGCCCGGCGCCGATCGTCGGCTTTTTCGACGCAAACGGCAGCGACCTTGCCGGCGGGCTGTCGTTGATGGCGGGTCTTGGCGAGATCTGTGCCGCAAGCGCCGCCTATCGGGGCGCCGCCCCGCAGATCGCGCTGATCGCGGGTCCCTGCGGCGCTTCCCTTGCCGCGTTTGCTTCGGGCTTCGATCTGATCTTGCAGTCGAGTGTCAACGGCGAGCTGTTCGTCAACGCTCCCTCAGTCGTCAAAAACGAGACCGGCGTCGCCGACCACGCCAAAGCGCAAAGCGCCGCCAAACAGGGTCAGGTCCACGCGGTTTACGAGAGCGAAGAGTCGATGATCGACGCGCTCAAAAACCTGCTTTCCTATTTGCCGGAGGACGACGAGGCCGCCGCCCCGATCGCCTCTTGCGCGGACGACGAAAACCGCGCCACCGCCGCCTTCGACCGGATCCCGGACGCGAAAGCGCTGCTTTGCGACGTGTTCGATCAGGGCTCGCTCTTTGCTCTGTCCGACGAGTTCTCCGACGGTATCCTCACGGGTTTTGCCCGTCTTTCCGGCGTCAGCGTCGGCTACGCCGCCTGCACCGGCAAGGAGCTTTCCCGCCGCGATCTGATGAAGCTGATCCGCTTCACGGATCTCTGCGACCGCTTCGGGATCGCGCTTATGCAATTCGTCAACACGCCCGGCTTTTGCGCTGAATGCGAATCCAAGCACGGGCTTGCCGATCTGGTTTCCAGACTCGTTTCGCGCTATGCCGACGCCGACGTCCCGATGCTCACGCTCTATCACGGAAAAGCGTACGGCGCGGTTTTGAGCGTTTTCGCAAGCAAATCGCTCGGCGCGGATCTCGTCTTTGCAACGCCTGCCGCTTCCCTGTCCCTGCTTGCTCCCGACAGCGCGGTCGCGTTTTCCGAAAACGATCGTTTGAAGGGTTCCTCCGATCCGATCCGCGGCAGAACTCAATTGATCGAACGCTATTTGAAAGAGGAAACCTCGCCCGTGCACGCGGCGCGCGCCGGATTGATCGACGATATCCTCGATCCGGCTGAAGTCCGCGCAAGACTTGCTTTCTCGATCAAGATGCTGCTCGGCATTTGAAGGAGTCGCCTATGAGTCCGCTTTTACAATTATTTACCGAAGCGCCGGCGCTTTTCGGCGGTCAGATCGCTTTAATCGTGATGACGGTCGTGTTTTTGATCCTCGCGATCATCTTTTTGGCGATCACCCTGACCGGCGCGTTCTTCCGCGGAAAAAGTAAAAAGAGCGCCAAAACGCCCGACCCGGCGCCGGCAAAGCCGCAGGTTTCCGCAGCGGCAGCCGCCGCCGAAGCGCAGTCGGATGAGGAGCTGCTCGCCGTGCTGACCGCCGCCGTCGCCGCCTATCGCGGCAAGGAAACGGAATCGGGCGCGTTTCGCGTCGTTTCCTTCCGCCGCCGTTAAATCCACCGATTTCAACGCCAAATTCGATCCAACAGGAGTGTATTATGAAACAGTATAAGATCACCGTAAACGGAAAAACCTATGACGTCGCCGTCGAAGAAGTCGCCTCCGCGGCGCCTGCTTCCCCCGCCGCTTCCGCGCCCGTTTCAAGCGCGCCCGCACCGGTCGTCGCCGCCCCCGCTCCCGCCGCGCCTGCCGCAGGCGGCGAAACGGTCAAAGCCCCGATCCCCGGCACGATCCTGGAACTGAAAGTGAACAAGGGCGCCGCGGTGAAAGCCGGCGATACGCTTTGTATCCTGGAAGCCATGAAAATGGAAAACGACATCGCCGCCCCGCGAGACGGCGTGATCGCCGACGTATGCGTGACCAAAGGCGCGAGCGTCAACACCGGAGACGCGCTCTTCATTTTAGAATAAGTTTCCCGTATTAAAGGTGATTTGATCTTATGTTAGACGTATTACGCGGCGTTTGGGAGGGTTCCGGACTCGCGCAGATCGTATCCGATCTCGGCGTCAGTTGGAAGACGCTTGTGATGTACGCGATCATCGCGCTGTTGTTCTACCTTGCCATCGTCAAAAAATTTGAGCCCCTGCTTCTCTTGCCCATCGCCTTCGGGATGCTTTTGGCAAACCTGCCCGGCGCCGGGCTCATCCACATGGAATTCTTCCTGACGGAAGGGCCGATCGATTTCGAACGTATCCTGCGGGAAGGCAATCTGCTCGATCTCTTGTATCTCGGCGTAAAGCTCGGTATTTACCCGCCGCTGATCTTCCTTGGCGTCGGTGCGATGACGGACTTTTCTCCGCTGATCGCCAACCCCAAATCGCTCTTTTTGGGCGCCGCCGCGCAGTTCGGCGTGGTCGCCGCCTTTTTCGGTGCGATCCTGCTCGGATTCAGCCCGAACGAAGCCGCTTCCATCGGCATCATCGGCGGCGCGGACGGTCCGACCGCGATCTACGTGACCAAGACGCTTGCTCCGCATCTGTTGAGCGCGATCGCCATCGCCGCCTATTCCTATATGGCGCTAGTTCCTTTCATCCAGCCGCCGATCATGAAGCTCTGCACCACCAAGGAACAGCGCAAGATCGTGATGAAGCAGCTTCGTCCGGTCACCAAGACCGAACAGATCCTGTTCCCGATCATCGTCACTCTGGTCGTGTGTCTGCTCGTACCGGATGCGGCGCCGCTGGTCGGTATGCTGATGCTCGGCAACCTTCTGAAAGTCTCCGGCGTGACCGAACGCCTCTCCAAGACCGCGCAGAATGAGCTTTGCAATATCGTCACGATCCTGCTCGGCGTTTCCGTAGGCGCCACGGCAAACGCGGAAAACTTTTTGAGCCCGCAAACGCTCTATATCGTGCTCCTCGGGCTGGTCGCCTTCTGCTTCTCCACCTTCGGCGGCGTGCTGTTCGGTCAGGTCATGCGGATCTTGACGCGCGGCAAGATCAATCCGCTGATCGGCTCCGCCGGCGTTTCCGCCGTTCCGATGGCGGCGCGCGTGTCGCAGGTCGTCGGTCAGAAAGAAAACCCGAGCAACTTTCTTCTGATGCACGCCATGGGTCCCAACGTCGCCGGCGTGATCGGCAGCGCGGTGGCGGCAGGCACCTTCATCGTTCTCTCAAAACTTTGGTAATCAACTTCTAAGGAGTTCAGTTATGTCCGTCAAAATCTGCGAAACCGTATTGCGGGACGCGCACCAGTCGCTGATGGCGACCCGTATGACGACCGAGGATATGCTTCCCGCGCTGGAAGCTCTGGACAAGGTCGGCTATCATTCTTTGGAGTGCTGGGGCGGCGCCACCTTCGACGCCTGCCTGCGTTTTTTGGACGAGGATCCCTGGGATAGACTGCGCACGATCCGCAAGCGCGTCAAAAACACGAAGCTGCAAATGCTCTTCCGCGGACAGAATATCCTCGGATACCGGCATTACGCGGACGACGTGGTCGAATATTTCGTACAGCGTTCGATCGCAAACGGGATCGACATCATCCGCATTTTCGACGCGCTCAACGACAAGCGTAACTTAAAAGTCGCCATCGACGCCACCAAAAAAGAAGGCGGTCACGTGCAGGCGGCGTTTTCCTATACCACGAGCCCCGTCCACACCAACGAGTATTTTGCCAAATTTGCAAAGGAACTCGAAGAAATGGGTGCGGACTCCATCTGCGTCAAGGATATGGCGGGCTTGCTGCGTCCCTATACCGCGTTTGAACTCGTCAAGCAATTAAAAGAAAGCGTTTCGATCCCGATCGAGATCCACACCCACTATACCGCGGGTCTTGCCTCCATGACGCTGGTAAAAGCGATCGAGGCGGGCGCCGATATCGTGGACTGCGCCATCTCGCCCTTCGCCATGGGCACGAGTCAGCCGCCGACGGAATCGATCGTCGCCGCCCTGCAGGGCACCGAATTCGACACCGGATTGGATCTGAAGGCCTTGGACGAGGTCGCGCAGATCTTCCAGCCGGAGCGCAAAAAATATCTGGAAAGCGGACTGATCGACCCCAACGTCTTAAAGGTCAACGCCAACGCCCTGATCTATCAGGTGCCGGGCGGAATGCTCTCCAATCTGATGAAGCAATTGAAAGACGCGGGCAAAGAGGACGCGCTCGAGGAAGTGCTCCGTGAGGTGCCGCGCGTGCGCGAGGACGCCGGTTTCCCGCCGCTCGTAACGCCCACGTCGCAGATCGTCGGCACCCAGGCGGTCTTGAACGTGATCGGCGGCGAGCGCTATAAGATGGTCACCAAGGAATTCAAGGGCATTATCCGCGGCGAATACGGGCAGACCCCCGTGCCGATCAAACCGGAGTTCGTCAAACGGATCATCGGCGATGAAGAACGGATCACCTGCCGCCCCGCCGACAACCTAAAACCCGAACTCGACCGCCTGCGCTCGGAGATCGCCGAATACATCGAACAGGAAGAAGACGTGCTTTCCTACGCACTCTTTGAGCAGGTCGCGCTCAAGTTCTTTGAAAAGCGCAAAGCGAAAAAATACCGTCTTGACGCCGATCACATGGATGCTGAAAAACAGATCCATCCCGTGTGAAACGGAAAACGGACAAAAAAGCCGCCCGGCCGGGCGGCTTTTTTCGTTTTGACTCAAACCACGATCCCGCGCAGCTTCAAGCGCAGATGATCCGCGATCATCGCAATGAATTCGGAATTGGTCGGTTTACCTTTGTTGTTCTGCACGGTATAACCGAAAAAGGAATTGAGCACGTCCACGTCGCCTCTGTCCCAGGCAACCTCGATCGCGTGCCGGATCGCACGCTCCACGCGCGAGGAGGTCGTGTCGTATTCTTTTGCGACGGTCGGATACAATTTTTTCGTCACCTCGTTGATCACGTGCGTGTCCTCGACCGCCATCATAATCGCGCTGCGCAGATAGCGGTAGCCTTTGATATGCGCGGGGATCCCGACCTGATGGATGATGCGCGTCACGTCGCCTTCCAGATCCACGGCGGCGTCCTTGACGGCGGGCGCGTCGGAGGCGGTCTTCTGATGCTCGTAGGTATAGCGGATCTTTTCCGCGAGATTGGCGTATTCAAAAGGCTTGATGATGCAATTCGATACGCCGGCGGCAAACACTTCTTCCAAAAGCTGTTTGTTCGCGATCGAGGTGACCAGGATGAATTTCGGCGGATATTTCATCTGCCGGCGCACCTCCCGCACGAGCGACGCGCAGTCCAGCCCCGGAAACCACAGATCAAGCAAAACGATCTCCGGCTCCAACAGCTTGATCTGCGACAGGGCTTCCGGACCGTCACCCGTGTCGCCGACAACGTCAAAGCCGAGTTTTTCGAGATTCTCTCTGCACAAATAGCGGTAATCGCTTCCCGAATCGATAAGGTAAACTTTCAGCGCTTGTTCTTTCATAATACCTGTCCCTTTCTTTGTAGTTTTCGGTCTGGTAAAATATTACCATTTCTTACCAGATTTTACAAGTGCTTTCGCCGAAAAAATTTCCATTTTTTGGAATTTCGTGCTTTTGACGGTTCCTTTTATCGAGCGCACCGATCGGTTTGGGCAGGATCGCCAAAGCGTTGTCGAATTTTGTGTTCCGGTTTTGCGTAAACGAAAAGCGGAGGGCAGATCCCTCCGCTTTTTGCGTTAAGATGCGGCGACCATGCGGCCCATAAACGCGTCTTGCGTTTCCCGCAGCATATTCTCCGCGTAGATCCCGTAGCCGCGATCGGGGTGATTCACGAGTACGTGCGTCAGCGCCCCGATCAGTTTGCCGTCCTGAATGATCGGGCTGCCGCTCATACCCTGTACGATCCCGCCGGTCAATTCCAAAAGCCTCGGATCGGTCACGGTCACGAGCAGGTTTTTCGTTTCGGATCGCGGGTTGCAGATCTCGCTGATCTCCGCCGCGTAGCTTTGCACGCCGTTTTGCGCAACGTCGCAAAGGATTTCGGCGGCGCCTAAACGCACCTCGTCCTTTGCCGCGACCGGATACGCTTTTCCGAAATCGGGCGGCGCCTTCAAGGTGCCGTAAACGCCGGTTAAATGATTGGATAATACCTGCCCGATCACGCCGCCCGTAAACGAGCATTGCAGTTCGCCGGGCGAGCCGCTCTGCCCTTTGACGACCTGATCTAATTTGACCCGGTTGATCTCGCCGTTTTTCACGGGCAGCAGCGTTTCGGTCTCCGTATCGCAGATCCCGTGTCCGAGCCCCGCAAAGGTGCCGTTTTCCGGATCGTAAAAGGTCATCGTGCCGACGCCCACCATCCGGTCTTTCACGTAGATCCCCGCGCGGTAGATGCCGTCGGCGTCCGCGCGTAGCGGAGTCAGCGAAAGCGTCGTCTCACGATTCTCGCGGCGGACCGTCAGGTCCGTCGCCTCCCCGCCGGACGCCGCGATCGCCTGGGCGAGCATCTGCGCGCCGGACACCTCGATTCCGTTGATCTTCAGGATATCGTCGCCGGGGATGAGCCCCGCGTCTTCTCCGGGACTCACGACCCGTCCCTCGCTTTCAAACGGGGAAAGCGCGGTGACGAGCACGCCGTCCGTTTTCACGTTGACGCCGAAGAGCCCTCCGAGCGCGACCAATTCTTTGTCCGATGCCGAAACGCGCATAGCGCCGGGATCCGAAAACACACTCATCGCAAGCAAACAAAAAGCCCACAGGAACGCCGCAAAATTCCGTTTTACTCTCATCCTGTCACTTTTCCGTCTTTATTTCGGCCGATCAATGCACACTTTCGGCCGTTTTTACTATGCCACGAACGCGGCGTTTTCAATCAGACAAAGCGTACTAATTCCCATAAAAAATTCCAGCTCGGAAATCGGCGATACTTTTTTTGCAAGGCTTTGCAAATCGCTTGAATTTTCCATAGTAATATGGTATAATTTTTCAAGTCTTGAAACTTGGGACTCTATCAGCAAATCGAGAAAGGAACGTAACCATGGCCAAAAAAATCAAATTCGGCCACAGCGCCGAAGAACTGCGCGAAAGCCGCGCCTCTTCCTCTACGAAGTATTGTGAATATGCCGTACACAAGGACAAGACCTTCGGCACGTATCTTTTGAAGATCGCTCTGTTTTTGCTGCCGATCATCTGCGTGATCGGCCTGATCATCCTCTTGAACCAGATCCTCGGCAGCGGCGCCAGCGCGATCATCGGCGTTGCCGGCGGTTTGATCTTCGGTTCGATCGGTATCTATTTCATCTGGTATCTGCGCCGTTTTTCGGAAATCGAATATGAGTATATCCTCTGCGACGGTCAGATGGAAATGGTCAAGATCTACGGCGGCGTCAAGCGCAAGATTTTGTTCCGCGAAAAGATTTTGGACATGGATATCATCGCGCCGGCAAACGGCGAATGGGCGCAGCAGTATCACGAATATCTGGACGAAAGCAAATACGATAAAGTATTCCGCTGCTGCACCTCGATGCAGACGACCGATCTTTATTTTGCCTCGTTTACCCATGAAAAACTCGGCAAAACGCTCGTTTATTTCAACGGCATCAAGAAATCCGTCGATATTTTCCGTTATCACAGCACTAAAACGGTGGTCAAGCCCGGCATTCTTTGATTTTTTCTCCAAAACCGTTTCAGAAAAGCAAAACAGATCCCGAGGTAGATTATGTTGAAACGTCTGATTTCGCTCGTTTGCAGCGCGATCTTCGTATTTGCGCTTTTGGCGCCTTTGAGCGTTTCCGCGGAAAGCGCGTCGTTTTCGCTTTCCGGCGGGAATATCATCATCGGCGCGGAAGGCGACGGATTGTTCGTAAGCGTCGGCGACTATCGCACCACGCTGCCTTCCGGCACGGAGATCGTGATCAACGGCTCCAACACACCTACCTCGCATTCCATTCTGATCCGCGATAACGTCAACGCTTTCGTTACATTGTCCGGCGTACAGATCGAATCGACCGGCTTTTTGGTGGCGCCCTTGCAAATCTCGGACGCCGCCAGCGTCTGTCTGACGCTTTCCGGCGCGAATTCCCTGTCCGCTCCGCAGTATATGGCGGCGATCCAAACGAGCCGTTATTCCAGTCTGCGCATCAACGGCAGCGGATCGCTGACCGCGCGCGGCGGCATGAGCGCCGCGGCGATCGGCGGCGGCTGGAAATCCGGCGTTCCGGGAACGCCCTGCGGTAATCTCACGATCGAAGGCTCCGTCACGATCTCCGCTTACGGCGGGGATTACGGCGCGGGTATCGGCGGCGGTGAGGCCGGTCGTTCCGGCAGGATCCGCATTTCGGACTCCGCCAAAGTGTACGCGCTCGGCGGCAAAGAAGCCGCCGGGATCGGTTCCGGATCCGGGTCGCGCGCCAAGAATATCGAGATCATCGGGAACGCGATCGTGGAAGCCGCGGGCGGCGAAGGCGGCGCGGGCATCGGCAGCGGCAAAAGCGGCAACGCCTCCAAGATTGCGATTTCAGACAGCGCCTCCGTCCGGGCTGCGGGCGGAGATTCCGGTGCGGGCATCGGCTGCGGACAGGACGGGCGCGTTTCCATGATCACCGTGTCCGACGACGCGGTCGTTCGCGCGCGCGGCGCAAACGGCGCCGCGGCGATCGGCGCCGGGAAAAACGCTTCCCTGTCGGTCGGCGCGACGATCTCCGGTCACGCAAGCGTCTTTTGTATCGGCGGCAGCGGCGCCGCCGGTCTCGGGGGCAGTTCCGGGGCCGCCGGGATCTTAAGCGTGCTCGACTCCGCTTCGCTCGAAACCTACGGTGGTCAGAGCGGCGCGGGCATTGGCGGCGGCAAGGGCGGGAACGTTTCCGCGATCCGTCTTTCCGGCCGCGCGAGCGTCAGCGCTTACGGCGGGATCTACGCCGCGGGGATCGGCACCGGCGAAAACGGCTCCTACGACAAGATCACCATTTCCGATCTCGCGTCCGTCCGCGCTTTGGGCGGCAAATACGGCGCGGGAATCGGCGGCGGCAAGACCTCCTCTTGCGGCACCTTGTCGATCTGCGGCGACGCGGTCGTGTACGCACAGGGCGGCAATTTCGGCGCGGGCGTCGGCACCGGCTCCAAAAACTCGCCGGACTACTGCCCGACCGCCGGCAACATTTATATTTACGATAACGCTTCTGTTCACGCCGCCGGCGGCAAGCACGGCGCGGGTATCGGCGGCGGTCTGTTTTCCTCCGGCGCCGTCTTATCGGTCTCCGACACCGCCACCGTGGATTCTTACAGCGATATGACGGTCTCCTCCGACCTCTCCACCACCGCGGTTTTAGCGGACTATTCGCTCGTGAACGCCGCAAAGAGCAAGATCCCGTCCGACCTCTCCCCCTATACCGAGCAAACCGTTGAGATCCTGAAGCTTGCGCTTTCGCAGGTCAAATACGATCTCCCCGTTTCCTCGCAGGCGGAGGTGGATGCGATGGCGGCGTCCATTGAGCGCGCGATCTCCATTTTAACGAAAAAGACCGAAGAGATCGTCTATTCTCTCAAACCCGAAAAAGAGAACTTTACCTACGAAGAGGACGTTACGATCGCCTTTGACGGGGCGACCAGCTCGAAAGACCGCGTCGTCGTCATGAAAAAAGGCGAAACGCTTCCCGACGGCACGGTGATCAAATCTTTCCCCTGCCTCGATCAGACCGGCAACGCGACGAAATCCGGAACGGTCAGCTTCCACGCCGACGAACTGGAGGAAGGCGAGTACGCGGTCTATCTGTCGCTCGGTATCACCGACACGGTCGTGGCGACCGCCTATTTTGCCGTTTCCGTCACCGCGGATCCCGCAAACGAAGCGGATTATTCCGCCGTGGACGAGGCGGTCAATCTCGTTTCTACCTTAAAGGAATCCGACTACACGCCGGAATCCTGGTCGGTACTGCAAAACGCGATCACCATGGTCCAGGCGCATCTGCCGAAAGAGAAACAGGCGACCGTGGACGCCTTTGCGCAGAACGTCCAGAACGCGATCGCCGCGCTGGTCCCGGTCTCCTCGGTCGCGGGCACCGCTTCCCGCACTTATCGCGATGAAAGCGGCGCGCTGCAAACCTTCACGGTCTCGGCTTTGACGGCTCCGGTGACCGGCGCATCCGCGCCGAAACTCATTTTGCTCGGCGAAAGCGCCGGGATCCCCGCTTCCCCCGGCTGGGGCATGATCACGCTTGAACCCGGCAACGTGGAGCAGGCGGGCGCGGACAGCGTCGTGAGCGCGATCAACCGCGTCGTTCCGGCAGAGGAGATCTCGGTCAACGAAAACGAATCCTTCGACGTATCTTCGATCGCCGCGAGCAATTTAGGCGCCGGCGCCGGTTGTGAAATGAACGGCGCGTTCCGGATCGTTCCGGGCGCCTCCGTCAACGGCTTTGCCGCGGATCTGACGATGACACTGCATTACGGCGCGTCGATCGGCTCTTATTCCTTTGCTTACGCCAACGGCAGCACGGTTTCCTTACCCGTGAATCCCTCCTGCCCCGGCTACCGTTTCAAATACTGGTCCACCGACGAAGCAGGCGCCAATCAGATCTCCGGATCCTTCACTTTAACGGCAAACGCCTCGTTCTACGCAAACTGGGAGGTCATCCCCGTTTCGATCGCGGATGAGTTCAAATACGCCTCCGGCGCTTTGGGGCTGGACTATTCCGATACACTGCAATTTTCCACCGAGAATTCCAATTTCAACTGTTCCGTCACCTCAGGTGAGCTCCCGCCCGGATTGACCTTGGATTCCGCGACCGGCCGTATCTACGGCGTTCCCGCCGACCTCGGCACCTTCAACTTCACCCTGCTCGTCGTGGACGCAAATTCCACGCGCACCGAGAAGGACTATTCGATCACCGTGTTCCAGCCGGTGCAAATGACGGTGACCATCCACACCTCCGACATTCCCTCGGCAGGAACGCGCGGTGAGATTTCGTTCTATTATTCCTATCACGATCGCGGCTCCGGCACCTTGAAGCAATCCAACCCCGTAAACGTCAGCGAGCTGATCGCAAATACCTCCGCCGCGCCTCTGCAGCCCGGCAGCGTGGACACCTTCACCCTGCAGGTTGGCGCCTTCGTCGGCGAGCCCTCGCAGCTGTTCTTCACCAATTCCTCCGTCAGCGACGGTTATCGGATCGATAAAGTCGTGATCTCTTCTCCGGGCGGCGACGTGATGGGCGCGTTTGAGCGCACCTATCAGATCAATTCCTGGATCGGTCACATGGACGAGGCCAACTTCTTTGAAAGCGGTATGTTCACGATCTTCGTGATCCTGCTTATCGTTTTAATCCTGATCGTCGCGCTCGTATTCTACCTGCGGTATCGCAATAAGAAACGCAAAACCCCGGCAGCGGCGCAGGCGCGTACCAAGAAACGCCCACAGCAGACAAGCGCCGCCGCGGTCGGCACACCCCGGCAGCAGATCCGCACCGGACCAAACGCCCCCGGACTGCCGCGGGATCGCGCGGATCAGGCGACGCGTCCTCTGGAACCGCCGACCGATAAGCGTATTTGATGATCGCGCCACAAAAAAAGGACTTGCAATGCAAGTCCTTTTTTGAGTGTTTTGAGTGTATAGTACGAAAAAATGCATTTGCATTCTGCATGAATGGATTCGGACTATCGGAAATTCAAGTGATATTGCCGTCTATGACGGCAGTGATTTTGTCCCTTCGGGACAGTTATATTTTGCGCCTGCGGCGCAAAGTGATATTCTATTCGCCTTTTAACTGCGCGAAGCGCAATATCACTCGGCGTCAGCCGAATATTACTGCAAAGCAATATAACTCGCCTCAAGGCGAATAGAATTGAAAAAAGCACTTGCGAAAGCAAGTGCTTTTTTCATGGCGGAGAAGCGGAGATTCGAACTCCGGCGCCGGTAAACCCGACCTAACGGTTTAGCAAACCGTCCCCTTCGGCCAGCTTGGGTACTTCTCCGTGTGGCTGAAAATGTTCGGCGCGGCTTGAGAGATTTGGCGGAGAGAGTGAGATTCGAACTCACGGCCCCCTTGCGGGAGTCACCGGTTTTCAAGACCGGCTCCTTAAACCACTCGGACATCTCTCCGTGGCATCGCGCTCTGCTATTTTACTACACGATAATAAGAATTGTCAAGGCTTTTCGCAAAGAAAAAGGAAGCCCGTTTCGGCTTCCTTTCATCCCGGGGTTACGATTCTTTTTCCCGATAGCGTTCCGCCTGAGCGCTGAACAGTTCGTGGTATCTGCCGCGGCGCTCCATCAGATCGTGGTGCGTGCCCTCTTCCACGAGCCTGCCGTGCTCCAGCACTAAAATCTTCGTTGCGCTGGTCGCGCTGGAAAGCCGGTGCGAGACGAATACGGTGGTCTTCCCCTCCCGCAGCTCGTCGAACTGCCGGTAGATCTCGCGCTCGGAGAGCGCATCCAAAGACGCGGTCGGCTCGTCCAAAATCACCACGTCGCTTTGCGCGTAAAACGCGCGCGCAACGGAAAGCTTCTGCCATTGCCCGATGGACAGCTCGATCCCGTCCGGCTCGAAATACCGCGTCAGCGGCGTGTCATAGCCGCGATTCAAGCGCGAGATGAATTCCTCCGCGTCCGCCTCGCGCGCGGACAGGCGCATTCTCTCCTCGTCAAAGGGGCGATCCGCGTCGGAGAGCGTGATATTCTCTTTCACGTCGAACGCGTATTTGCCGAAGTCCTGGAAGATGATCCCGAAAATGTGATAAAGCTCCGCCGGATCGTATTCGCGGATATCGTGGCCGTCCAAATAGACCGTGCCCTCCGTCGGATCGTAGAGGCGCGTCAAAAGCTTGATCAGCGTAGTTTTCCCCGCTCCGTTCTCCCCGACGAGCGCCACGGAATCGCCGCTGCGGATCGTAAAGGAAAGATCGTTCAAGACCTTTCGATCCACCTCGGGATAAGAAAAAGAAACGTGGTCAAAACAGATCTCGTGGGCGATCCCGCGCTCCACTTTCCGCGGCTCGGGCAAAATGGAACGGATCGTGCTTTTCTCTTTCAAAAAGAGTAGCATATTATCAATGAACAGCGTGCCCTCGTAGATCGAGGCGGAGGTCGTGATCAGGCTTGCCACGCCGGCGGAAATGCTGGTCAGCGCGCCGGTATAAAGCACGTAATCACCGACCGGGATCGTCTGCCCCATCACCATCACGGCGATCGTATAGAACAAAAAGCAGTTGACGCCCGCGCTGATGATCGAGATCAGCGTTCCCCAAAGACCTTCCGCAAAGATCAGTTTTTTCAGCCCGGCAAAATAGTCGCGGAAGACGTTTTGGTATCCCGCGATGAATTTCGGTGCGGAGTGGAACAAACGCACCTCTTTGGCAAGATCCTTATCGACCATCAGGTTGGCGTAATAATCCATTTTCCGGCGTTCTTTCGAATGGAAGCGCATATAAAAGAAATTCTTGCGCCGGTAGATATACGTAATGACCGCGGACGGGATCGAGATCGCGATCACGATGACCGGCGCGATCGGGCTGACCGCGCAAATGACCACGATGAAGCTGATCATCCCGATCAGCGTGGATAGGATCGTATAGGTGGCGTTCATGATCTGGATCGGACGCATCCCGGCTTCCCGGTTGGCGTTTTCCAGTTTCTCGTAAAACGAGGGCTTATCGAAGCTGGAAAGATCCAGTTCTTGCGCCTTGCGCATCAGCTTCAAGCGGATATGCGCCGTGAGCCGCTCGCCCGCGATCCGCGTGACGATCGAATCCCCGCGCGCCACGATCGAAACGAAGATCAGATAGGCAAACTGGAAGATCAGAAGCCAAAGCACCCGGTCCTGCGATCCTTCGCCCGCGGAAAAGCGCGCCAGCTCGTTGATGAGCGTGGAGGTGATATACGCTGCGGCGACCGGAAGCAACCCGTTTAGGATCGCGGTAAAGGTCGTGATAAACATGATCCAGGGGCCGGTCTCCCACACGAGCCTGAAAATGTACGTAAGCCGCGAGAAAAACCCGCCGAGCAACGTTTTCAGATAACGCGGGATCTCGGTGAGTTTTTTCGGCTTTTCCGGCTTTAAGCTCTCCATATTCGGAGGCATGGGCGGTATATGCATCTTATCGATTCCTCTTCAAAACAAGGGTGTACCATTCTTCGCGGAATCGCTCGTCGATCGTTTTCAGTCCCGCCGATTCCAGCGCTTTCTGCGTTTCGTCTTTTCTTTGAGCGAGTATCCCGCTTGCGATCAAAACGCCGGAGGGCTTCAGGTGCTTCGGAAACTCGTCTGCAAGCTCGATCAAAAGCGAGGAAACGAGATTGGCAAAGATCAGATCGTACGGCAGACCGAATAAGGCGCCGCGCGTCACGTCCGCGCATTTTGCCCGAAGTCTGCCGGGAAGAATCCCGTTCAAACGCGCGTTTTCCAACGTAACGCGCACGGCGCTTTCCTCCACGTCCGCGCAATCGGCGCGCCCGGCGCCGAGCTTGAGCGCGGAAAGCGCTAAGATCCCGCTGCCGCAGCCGAGATCCAGCACGCAAGCGTCCTTTACAAGATAGTCTTCCGCACATTCCATACAAAGCGCGGTCGTTGCGTGCGTCCCGCTGCCGAACGCCGCGGACGGATCCATAACAAGCCCCGTTCTGCCCTCCGGGATTCTGACGTTCTCCTCCCAGGGCGGATAGACGAACAGGCGCTTGCCGACAGCAAACGGCTTGAAATACTCTTTCCAGCGATCGCGCCACTCGCTGTCGTCTTTTTCCTCTATAATACAGCGTACCGACTCAAAGCCGGGCTCCCGCAAAAGGGCGACAAGCTGCGCCAGCTCTTCGTTTCCCTGCGGCGTCGCTTCAAAATAGTAACGGATCTTCGGATCCTCAGACTGCCGCCGCAGCAGCTCCTCGTCGATATAATCGTAAAAGCGGCGGCTCGATTCCGAACAAAGATCGGAATAGTCCTCCAATTCATAGGAGGAAAACCCGGATAAGGAAAGACGCTCGGCGATCCCCGACAGGTTTTCGGCGGGAAACGTGAGCGTCACTTTCTGATAATTCATTGTATTCTGTTTAATCGAATGCGATTCAAGGTCTGTCGGCGGTCAATTCAAAAATCAGAACAGATAACCGTTGAGTTCTTCCGGGAAATTCTCCGGCGCGATCGAAACGGTGGTCACGCAGTTGACTTCCAGTCTCTGGCACAGTTGATCCAGGCGCCTGATGAAGGCGCAGAAGCTTTCCAGATCGTTGTCGCAGATCTTCAAAGAAGAATCGATGAACAGATCTTTCACGTCGTAATTGGTCGCAAGGATCCCGCAGACCATCCCGTAGAGCTCGTCCGCGCCGCGGACTTCGTATTCTTTCGTATCGATCAGTCGCACTTCTCTGCGAATGTCGTAACGGAGCTTGTCACCGCGTTCGATACAGACGACGTGACCGTTGGAGGAATCCACCGCGGAATTCGTCAGGTCGATCAGTTGTTTGGTCTTTCCCGTTCCTTTTACACCGATAATCAATCGTACCATAGTTTTCTCCTTTTTCGTACTACAGACAGTATAATCCGATTTTTCCGTCCGGGCAAGCGCCGCGCGACAGAATTTGCAAAAACTTTACAAAGATCAATAACCCGGTTTGCCTAAAAGCTTGAACATATTGCGTTTATAAAACTCCACGCCGGGCTGATCGAAGGGGTTGACGTCGATCAGGTACCCGGAGATCGCAACGGAAAGCTCAAAGAAATACACGAGTTCCCCGAAGCCGTATTCGTCCGCTTTGTCGATGCGCACTTCCAAAACCGGCGCGTTTCCCGCGGCGTGCGCCGCGATCGTCGCCTCCTGCGCCTTGTCGTTCACGTATCCGAGCGTTTTGCCGGACAAGAAGTTCAAGCCATCCGTGTTTTTCGGATCGTCCGGGATCAAAAGCTCCGTGTTCGGCGCACCGATCTCGAGCATCGTTTCAAAGAAGACCCGCGCGCCCTCCTGCACGTACTGACCCATACTGTGCAGATCCGTGGAATAGACCACGCTTGCCGGATAGAGCGCCTTATGCTCCTTGCCCTCGCTTTCGCCGAACAGTTGTTTGAGCCATTCTCCAAACAACTGCATTCTGGGATGGAAGGACGCAAACAGCTCCACCGACTTGCCGCTTTCGTATAACGCGGTGCGCGCCATAGCGTAACGAACGCAGTCGTTTTCCATGGAAAAGTCCCGATAGCGTTCCATCGCGTCGCGCGCGCCGTGCATCATGGCGGAAATATCCGCGCCGGAGACCGCGATCGGCAAAAGCCCGACCGCGCTCAACACGGAATAGCGGCCGCCGATCCCGTCCGGCACCACGAAACACTCGTAGCCTTTCTGCTCGGCAAGCTCCCGCAGGGTGCCGGGGCGGACGCGCTGATCGGTCGTCACGAAGATCCGCTCCTTTGCCGCTTCGCCGTATTTTTCTTCCAACAGCTTGCGCCAGAGGCGAAACGCCACGGCAGGCTCCGTGGTCGTCCCGGATTTCGAGATCACGTTAATCGAAACTTCTTTGTCGCGGCAGTAGTCCAAGAGCGCCGCGCTTTCGTCCGGATCCAGGCTGTTGCCCGCAAAGAAGATCTGCGGCGCGTCTTTTGAAAGATTGTGCTCCTGGCCGTATAGAAACTCGATCGCGGCGCGCGCGCCGAGATACGAGCCGCCGATCCCGATCACCACGAAGACCTCGCTTTGGGCGCGGATGCGCTGCGCGGCGTCGAGGATCCGGGAAAACTCTTCTTTGTCATAATCCTTGGGAAGGGTCATCCAATCCACGGGCAAACCTTCCTCTTTGGCGGCTTTCAGACGCAAAAATGCCGCACGGGCACGATCGGAATCGAAGCTCGGCGGCAAATACTCTTTGGAGAATCGGTTGTCAAAACGTAAAGGCATCATGCGTGTCCTCCAAAAATAATTAAAATAGGAAAAGCGAAATCAGCGCGGGCATACACCCGGAAGATCAGGAAATAAATCCGAGGGCGCTGTCGAAGAATTCGAAATCACCGTAATCGTAGTCATAGGGCATGAATGAATAATTGAACAATTCGATGATCATGATCAAGCACGCAAAAAGCGCAGTCAGACATCCGGCGATCCCGAGGATCAGACCGGCAATCGCGAACCCGCGGCCCGCGCCGGAGGGCGTTTTCTTCATTCCGAACGCGGAAAAGACGATCGCCAGCACCGCGCCGAACAGCGATACGCTCGGCAAGACCGAAAACAACACGGAAAACAGTCCCAACACGAAGCCCGATACGCAAAACGCCAGGCGGTTGCGATCCGGGATCCGCGGCACGGGCGAAAATTCTCTGCCGCGCAGCGGGATCGGAGCGCGTTCAAATCGTTCGATTTCCACGGGCGGCAATTCGTATTTCGTACCGCAAAAGGCGCAGAACTGCGCGTGTTCGTCCAGAGGTTTCCCGCATTGTTTGCAAATCAGATCCATATATTATCCTTTCCGGCAAAGATCCAAGAATCTCTGTTAGTATTACACCATATTTTTACAAAAATGTCAATCGTATTTCGGCGTTTTTGAAAAAAGTGCGAAAAATGAAAATTTTTTGAAATTTTTTCTTGCAATCTGATTTGATCTGTGATATACTCGAAAAAACGCGAACCGAGGAGGAACGTTATGGGTCACCCGAAAAACGGCATTGTAAAAACGCCCGGGGTCCTTTCTCCCTCTTTCTCTTGTTTTTCCGGTTTCGTCTTTCTATCGCCTTCTCATTGAGAGGCGTTATTTTTTTGTCCAATATCACACAAGGCGTGTGATCTGGAATAAACACATTATTTTTCAGGAGGTTGTCAATGAAACTGGTTTACAACATCAAAGACAAGCCTGGCTTCGGCAAGACTATAGTCTTCGCCATCCAGCAGCTGCTCGCCATCATGGCGGCGACCATTGCGGTCCCGGCGATCATCGGAAACGGGATGTCGCAGTCCGCAGCGCTGTTCGGCGCGGGCGTCGGCACGATCGTTTATCTCTTGTTCACCCGCTTTAAGAGCCCGGTGTTCTTGGGATCCTCGTTTGCCTTCTTGGGCTCGATGTTCGCAGCCTTCGGCGGCGCGGCTTCCATGGAAGTCGGCTATGCCGGACTGCTCATCGGTGCGGTCTTCGCGGGTCTCGTGTACGTCGTGATCGCGATCATCGTGAAAGTGGCGGGCGTCAAATGGATCAATAAGATCATGCCCGCGGTCGTTATCGGCCCGACGGTCGCCATCATCGGACTCTCTCTCGCCGGCAACGCGATCGGCGACGCGCTCAGCGGCGCGGAATTCAGCGCGGCGGACAACGCCTTTGTGATGACCACCCAAGGCTGGGTGTTCTTCATCTGCGCACTCGTAACGCTCCTCACCGTGATGATCTGCTCCGTTTACGGCAAGAAGATGATGAAACTCATCCCCTTCATCATCGGTATCGTGGCGGGCTACCTCGTAGCGACCTGCTTCACCCTGATCGGCAACGCGACCGGCAACGAAGCGCTCCAGGTGATCGACTTTTCGAAGTTCAACAACATGACCTGGCTGCCCGATTTCACTTTCCTCAAAGCCTTCAAGGGCTTCGGTTCCATTACCGGCTCCTATATCGCGACCGTCGCGGTGGCTTACATCCCGGTCGCCTTCGTGGTCTTTGCGGAACACATTGCGGACCACAAGAACCTGTCCACCATCATCGAGAAGGACCTTTTGGAAGAACCCGGCCTGCACAACACCCTCTTGGGTGACGGCGTCGGCTCCATCGCCGGTGCGTTCTTCGGCGGCTGCCCGAACACCACCTACGGCGAATCGATCGGCTGCGTCGCGATCTCCGGCAACGCTTCCGTGATCACGATCCTCACGACCGCGATCCTCGCGATCCTGATCTCCTTCATCGCGCCCTTCTCCACCTTCCTTTCCACGATCCCCTCTTGCGTCATGGGCGGCGTCTGCATCACGCTCTACGGTTTCATCGCCGTCTCCGGTCTGAAAATGATCCAGAAGGTCGATCTGGAAGAGAACCGCAACCTCTTCACCGTGTCCGCGATCCTGATCGCCGGCATCGGCGGCATGGCCTTAAAGATCGGTCCGGTCGTCATCACTGAAGTCGCTTGCGCGCTGATCCTCGGCATCATCGTCAACCTCCTGCTCTCCAAGAAATCCAAAAAAGCCGAGTAAGAAAAACCATATTAAAAAGCCGACGGCAAACGCCGTCGGCTTTTTTACTAATCGCATTCAAAGGTGCCGTTTTCCGGAAAGCTCTTCTTCACTCAAGGGGCGGAGCACCTTGCAGGGATTGCCCGCGGCGATCACGTTTGCGGGGATGTCTTTTGTTACCACGCTGCCCGCGCCGATGATCGTATTGTCCCCGATCGTCACGCCGGAGAGCACCGTTACGCCGCCGCCCATCCAGACGTTGTTGCCGACCGTGATCGGAAAGGCGTATTCCATGCCCGCGTTTCGGGTTTGCGGATCGTGCGGGTGCTCCGGCGGATAAAACCCGCAGTTCGGGCCGAGGAACACGTGATCCCCGAAACGCACCAGCGCGCCGGAAAGGATCGTGAGATTGTAGTTTGCGTAGAAATTCTCGCCCACTTCCACGTTGAAGCCGAAGTCGCAGAAAAAGGGCGGTTCAATCGTCAGATGTTCGCCGGTTTTGCGCAGATAGGATTTCAAGAGCGCTTCCCGCTCCGCTTCCCGTTCCGGCGGGATCTGATTGTAGCGAAAGCAGATCGACCGGCTTTCCAGATAATCCTTGCGGATCTGTTCGTCGTAGGCGTGATATAAGAGCCCTGCGTGGCGTTTTTCGGTCTCCGTCATCGTACTACCTCGTTTGGATCAAAGTTTTTCAATGCCCCCACCGCGTCGCCCGGATCCGAATCCAGCGCAAGCGGCAAAAAGTGTTCCGTGTGGCCGTGCGCGACGCCATTTTCGATCTTCTCGACCAGAATCGCGTGCTCCAGCGGCAAAAGCGTATCGAATCGTTTCTTCCCGACCCGCTTTGCAGCTTCATCCAGATCGCCCGCACGGCGGCGTTTTTCAGGCTCCGGGATCTGCCCCGGCAATTTCGCGGCGACCGTCCCTTCCCGTTTGGAATACGGGAAAATGTGCGCGTGCAAGAGCTTTGCGTCCTCCACGAAGCGGCGTGTTACAAGAAAGTCCTCCTGCGTTTCGCCCGGAAAGCCGCAGATCAGATCCGCGGTCAGGGCAAGATCTCCGCGCACGGCGTAGAGATGCTCCACGCACTCGGAAAGCTCTTTTTCTCCGTACGGACGGCGCATGGCGCGAAGGACGTTTTCCGAAGCGCTCTGCACGGACAAATGGAACTGCGGCATCACTTTCGGATTTTGCAGGATGCGGCGGCTGAATTCTTTGGTAAAGATCGTCGGCTTCAAGGAGCCGAAGCGAATGCGCGATACGCGCTCATTTTCGGCGATCCGCTCGGAGAGCTCGCACAAACGCTCCGCGCCGAACGACGCGGTCTCGATCCCGGTGAGCACGATCTCTCGCGCGCCGTGCGCGCACAGCGCGCCGACCTCCGAAACGATCTCGTCAAGCGGGCGGCTGCGTTCTCTGCCGCGCAGATACGGCACGATGCAATAAGTACAGAACTGGTTGCAGCCGTCCTGGATCTTCACAAACGCGCGGGGCGAATACCAGCGATCGATCGACGGGGTATCGTAGATCTTCGGGATCGAATACCCGTCTTTATCCACGCTTCGTTCGTCGCAAAAGCGCACCAGTCCCGGCAGATCGGCGTTTCCCCAGACCACGTCGAGCTCGGGGTACAGATCGTACAGTTCCCCTTCGCGCTTTTGCCCCATGCAGCCGAACAGGGCGACCACCCCGCCCGTCTTTGCTTTCCGGCGCAGAGCGCGGGAGAGGTAGGAACGGCTTTTGCGTTCGCTTTGCGCGGTCACGGCGCAGGAATGGATCAGCATCACGTCCGCACCGCTCTCAAAGGAGCGCTCGGTATAGCCGCGCGCCGCAAAGGCTTCGCGGATCCACTCGCTCTCGTAAAAATTGATGCGGCAGCCGAGCGTTGTGATCGCAAAGGTCTTTTCAGGGGAGATACTCAAATTCCACCTCGTAGATCCGCACGGTATCGCCCTCGGTCGCGCCCGCCGCGCGCAAAGCGTCGATCACGCCGATGCGCTTCAAGGTGCGCTGGAAATACATCATGGATTCCCGATCGTAGGGGTCGATCGTATAGAGAAAACGCTCCAGATTCGGCGCCGTCACGACGAACGCGCCGTCGTCGGCACGGGTCACGGCAAGGGCTTCCTGCGGCTTTTCATCCAATTCGTCCGTGGTGATCTGCGGCTCAAAGACCGGCTGCGGCGGAAGCGTTTGCAGCACCTCGTAGGTCGCGTGGATCAGCGCGCGGATCCCCTCGTTTCGCAAGGCGGAAAGCGCGAAAAAGCGCAAGCCGGCTTCCTTGCAGAAGGCTTCTAACTTCTCGCGGTTGGCTTTGCTTTCCGCAAGATCGCACTTGTTGCCGACCACGATCTGCACACGCCGGGCAAGAAACGGATCGTAAACTTGTAGTTCCCGGTCGATCTTTTCTTTTCGCGCGACCGGATCGGAGTCTTCGGACAAGTCGATCACGTGCCAGAGCACGCGGCAGCGGTCGATATGCTTCAAAAAGCGCGTGCCGAGCCCGACGCCGCTTCCGGCGCCCTCGATCAGCCCGGGCAGGTCCGCCGCGACGAAGCCTTCTCCGTCGTTTCCCGCGCGCACCACGCCGAGCATCGGCTCTAAGGTGGTAAACGGATAATCCGCGATCTTCGGGCGTGCCGCGGAAACTTTGGAAAGGATCGTGGACTTTCCCGCGTTGGGAAAGCCGACCAGACCCACGTCCGCGAGCATTTTGAGTTCCAGCGTCAATTCCCGCTCGATCGCTTCCCCGCCGAGCTTGGCAAAACGCGGCGCTTGACGGGTAGAAGACGCAAAATGCGAGTTGCCGAACCCGCCTCTGCCGCCTTTTGCGGCGATATAGGTGCCGTTTGCCGACATATCGTAGAGGATCTTGCCGCTTTCTTTATCCCGGATGATCGTTCCGGGCGGCACGTCCAACACGAGATCGGGGGCGCTTTTGCCGCGGCAGTTGGAATTCTTGCCGTTTTCGCCGCTTTGCGCAATGAATTTGCGATGATAGCGGTATTTTAACAGCGTGTTTTCACCGGGATTGACCTTGAACACCACGTCGCCGCCGCGTCCGCCGTCGCCGCCGTCCGGTCCGCCGTGCGAGATATACTTCTCGCGGTGAAAGGACACGCAGCCGTTGCCGCCCGCGCCGGAACGGATGGTGATATCCGCTTTATCGATGAGCATAGCCTGCTCCTTTCCGTAACGAAAAAACAAAAACGGGCGTCCGTTCGGGCACCCGTTTTTTCAAAATCGATTCAGTCGGCGGTCACGCAAACCGTCTTTTTCCCGCCGGCGGCGAGAATGAAATGCACGGTACCGTCGCAAAGGGCAAACAGCGTGTCGTCCGAGCCGCGGCCGACGTTGGCACCCGCGTGGATGTGGCTGCCGCGCTGACGCACTAAAATGTTACCGGCAAGGCAGGCCTGACCGTCCGCTTTTTTCACGCCGAGGCGCTTGGACTGAGAATCACGACCGTTTTTCGTACTGCCGACGCCCTTTTTATGTGCGAAAAACTGTAAATCAAGTCTGAACATAACTATTCCTTTCATTGGCTGACAGCGACCCGAATGGAATCGGGATACTGTTTTTCATAATCCTGAAACTGCACTCTTAATCCCTGCAGAAGATCCTGCGCCGCCTCCGCTTGCGCTTCTTCGATCCGGATGGTCAGATCCCCCGGATCCTTTGCCGAAACGTAAGGGCTCAAGCGCTTGACTTCTTTTAAGGTATTGACCGTATAGGTCATGATACCCGTAACCGCGGCACACAGAGGATCGATCCCCTGTTTCACGCTTTTCGCGTGTCCGCGCAGGGTCACCGCTGTGATGCGGTCAAACGCATCCACGGTGAAGGTCACCGAGATCATTTCCCCAAAGAAACGTTCGTGATCTCAACTTTGGTGTAGGGCTGACGATGGCCTTGCTTCCGTTTCTCGTTTTTCTTCGGCTTGTAGCGCAGAACCACGATCTTCTTGGCACGACCGGTCTTCAAGACCTTGCCCTCGACCTTTGCGTTTTTCACCGTAGGATCGCCGCAGACAAGACCGTCTTTGCCGGAAACGGCAAGCACCGTGTCAAAGGTAAGGGTATCGCCCTCGGCCTTGTCCATCTTTTCCAGATAGATCACGTCGCCTTTTTCGACCTTGTACTGCTTCCCACAGGTTGCAATCACCGCAAACATGAAAAGCACCTCGCTTTCTGTTACGTCTCGCTGTGCAAAGGCACGGGCGGATCCCGTTTGATGCCGCAAAAAAGCGGCGCCTATCACAAGCGGCACTCTATTATAACGGTTCGGTATCCATTTGTCAAGCGTTTTTTATGCTTTGATCCAAATCAATTCCCGCGCGTCGGCAAGCGCGCTTTGAAAGCGCCCTTCCAGTCCCCCGGACAGGACCACGCTGCCGTCGTCGCGCACGAGGATCAACTCAAAATCCCCCTCTGCGCGCCACAGATCGAAGGCCGCCTCTTCCCCGAGTATGAAACAGGCGGTGGAAAGCGCGTCTGCCTTGGCTCCGGAAGCGCAAAGCACGCTCACGGATGCAAGCCCGCTGTCCGCGCAAAGCCCCGTGCGCGGGTCGATGATATGATGATAGAACTTGCCGTCTTTTACGAAATTGCGCTGATACGCACCCGCGGTCACGAGCGAGGCGTCGGTGAATCGAACGGTCCCGAGATAGGAGGCGCGATCGATCGGATCCGTGACCGCGACCGAAAAGAGCTTATCGCCCGGCTTCTCCCCGAAGGCGCGCACGTTGCCGCCGAGCGAGATGATCCCGGCGCTCGCGCCGTTTTCCCGTAAAAGATCCGCGCAAAGATCGCCGAGATAGCCTTTCGCGATCCCGCCGAGATCGATCGACTGCCTCGCGCCGACGGTAACGCGCGTACCGGTAACGCTGACAGACTCGGAATCGACGAGCTTGCACAGAGCGTTTAGTTCCTGCTCGTCCGGCACGCGGTAGTCGCCGGTATAGAAGCCGTAAGCCGCGACGAGCGGAGCTACGGTGCAGTCGAACGCGCCGTTTGTCAGGCGCGACGCGGCAAGCGACTGCCGCACCAGATCCGCGACCGTTTCGGAAACCTCGACGCCCGTTTCCGCGTGCGCGTTGATCCGGGATACCTCGCTATCGGGGAGCGTATTGGAAACGCGCGCTTCAAAGTCAAAAACCATCTCCCGCGCCCGGATCAGCGCGTCCTGCGTCCCGTAAACCGTGATCGTGTTATAGGTATCCAGGGCAAAAAACGTTTCCTCGTGCTTCAACGGAGCGCAGGAAACGCAAAAAAACGCGCAAAGCGGCGCGAGAAGAAAAGCGATCGGGCGAAATACGGTTCGTTTCATGTTCCCGATCGTAGCAGATTTTCAAAAAAAAAGCAAGTAAAAAAGAAAACCGCCTGCCGACGGCAGGCGGCAAGACCGGCGTTTATCCGAGCGCCACGTCCAGCGCCATCATCACCGTAAAACCCGCCGCAAAGGAGATCACGCCCACGTTGGAATGCGTTCCCTGCGACATTTCCGGGATCAGTTCTTCCACGACCACGTAGATCATCGCGCCCGCGGCAAAGCTCAAAAGATACGGCATCGCCGGCACGACCAGCGCGGCGAACAGGATCGTAAGCGCGCCGAAGATCGGCTCCACGGCGCCGGACAGGACTCCGTACAGACAGGCGCGCGCGCGGCTCTTGCCCTCCGCGTGCAGCGGCATGGACACAATCGCGCCCTCCGGGAAATTCTGGATCGCGATCCCGAGCGCAAGCGCCATCGCTCCGCCCGCCGTGATCAACGACGAGCCGTTCAGAAGACCGGCATAGACCACGCCGACCGCCATCCCCTCCGGGATATTGTGCAGCGTGACCGCGAGCACCATCATGGTCGTGCGGGCAAGGCGGCTTTTCGGGCCTTCCGCCGCGTCGGCGTTGCGGTGCAAGTGAGGGATGATATGATCTAAGAAAAGCAAAAACAGGATCCCCGCCCAAAATCCGGCAAACGCGGGCAGAAACGCGAGATTACCGAGCGGCTCGGATTGCTCGATCGCGGGTACGATCAAGCTCCAGATCGACGCGGCGACCATCACGCCCCCGGCAAATCCGGTCAGCGCGCGCTGAACGGAAACGCTCAACTCTTTTTTCATGAAAAAGACGCAAAGCGCCCCGAGCGCGGTACCGGCAAACGGGATCAAAAGCCCGAAAAACGCGTCGTTCATTTTACTCAAAACCACCGTTTCTTTTCCAAGGGCTCGACGCGCATCCCCGCGTATCGATAACCCGTTTGTTCGATCGCCTCACGCAGTTTCGTTTCTTCGACCGGCAATCCGGTCAAAAACGAAGCCTCGTTTGCCGCGCGCTTTGCCGAAACCTTTTTCGCATCCGGCACCGCCCGGCGGATCGCGTCGCGGATATGCGCTTCGCACATACCGCACGACATCCCCTCGATCGTCAGCGTGATTTTTTCCATGACGCCCTCCCTAATAGTTAGCCTTTGCTAACCATTATATCACGCTTTCTCAAAAAAGCAAGGGTCAAGCGTTGCGATCCGAAGCCCTTCGGCTCAGATATTCATTGAACAAATAGATTTTGTAGTCGTCCATGCTGAACGCTTTGTCGGATTCAGGATCGCCGTACGCCGATACGAGATCCGGCCACAAGCAGTGCTTTGCCGCGTTGAGGGCAGGCGTATTGCCGGTCACGATATTCCGGACCAGTTCTTCCGCCCGGGCGGTTTTCAGATTCCCGATCTTCCACTCGTCGGTCATGTGTGTGAAATTATAGTAAACGTCAAACCGATTGGAAACGTTTAAGGTGATCTCGTTTCCGATCAAAAAGACCGGATGGGAGTGATCTTTGCGCAACTCGTCGCAGCATTCGCGTTCCGATCGCAGGCGGTCGTAACCGTGATATACCGCTTTCAATTCATCCGGAATATGGCGCTTTTCGATCCGGATCGGATACAATTTCCGGTTTTCCCCGTCGCAAGTCCCCTCGTGGACGAAAAACTCCAATTCCGGGCAGCGCTGTTGCCGGATCCGCTGCGCCGTCTCGTATAGTTTGACGATCTCTTCTTTGTTTTCTTCGTTGAGGAAGCATTGCCAGCGCGGAAGGATCCCGCCGTCGATCAAACGCTCCGTCGCGCACATCACCTCTTCGTAGGCGCCTTTTCTGCCGACGTATCGGTCCTGCGTATCTTTAAGTCCGAAGAGCGTCAGCTGAACTTTTCGGACCCCGACGGATTTCAAAAACGAAACGTAATGCGGATCCCGGACGATCAGATAAAAGCTCGCCAGCTCAAAACGCTCCGGAACCGCGTTTTTGGAGATCAAAAGATCCCGCTTCCAACGCGCTTCGTAATCCTCGCAATAGTCCGGCTCGCGCAGCCAACTGTAATAGGCGATTTGGTCGAAAAACGGCGAGAAATAGTCCACGATCATCTCATCCGCGCCGTCTTCCATTTTCCGGTTCGGCAGGTGTCCCAACCAACAATGAAGACAGCGATTCGGACACCCGTTCATATCGACGACCAAATTCAATTTCTTTGCACTCATTGGTTTTCTCCCGCAAATCCGTTAGCTCCTGCCGCGCTAACCTCAATATATCATAAAATATAAAAGGTTTCCACCCCGCGTCCGCCGAGCGGAAAAAACGCAAAAAGGACGAATATAACTGCAACGCAATATCACTCGCCGAAGGCGAATAAAGTTGAAAAAACCTCGCCGAAGCGAGGTTTTTTATGGTGGAGACAACAGGAATCGAACCTGTGACCTCTTGCATGTCAAGCAAGCGCTCTAACCAGCTGGGCTATGCCTCCGTATTTGGTGCGGGTGACAGGACTTGAACCTGCACGATTGCTCACCAGATCCTAAGTCTGGCGCGTCTGCCAATTCCGCCACACCCGCGTTTTTTCGGGCGCGTTTGTAAGTTTACCATAGCTTTTTTTACTTGTCAACCGTTTTTTCAAAAAAGTCCTGCGCGGATCTTGAGGCTTTTTCCAAAAGCTCTCCGTCTTGCTCCCTTGCGGCGGTAAAGGCGGAAAAACCGCTCTGCCGCACGCCGAAAAAGTCCCCGGGACCGCGGGTATCCATATCGTATTCGGCAAGCTTGAAGCCGTCTTTGATCTCGCAGAGCTTTTGCAGGCGTTCCCGCGCCGCTTTTCCACGGGCGTCGGACAAAAGGATGCAGTAGGACTGCCTTGAACCGCGCCCCACTCTGCCGCGCAGCTGATGCAGGGTGGCAAGCCCGAAGCGCTCGGCGTTTTCCACGCACATGACCGTGGCTTCCGGCACGTCGATCCCGATCTCGATCACGGTGGTGGAAACGAGCACGCGCGTTTTGCCCTGCGCGAAATCCTGCATGGCTTCCCTTTTTGCCGCGGCGCTCATTTTTCCGTGTAAAAAGCCGACGTTATATGGCTTGAAGCGCGCTTTTGCCAGCTCGAACCGGCTCTGCGCCGCCATCAGGTCGCTCTCCTCACTCTCCTCGATCAAGGGGCAGACGATATAGGCTCGGCCGCCGGCGTTCAGCTCCTTTTCGACGAAAGTATCCACGCGATCGCGCTTGGACGCGCCCACGTAATAAGTTTCCACCGGCTGTCTGCCGGGCGGGAGCGTATCGAGCGTGGAAACGTCATCCTTCGAGAACAAAAACAGCGCAAACGTGCGGGGGATGGGCGTGGCGCTCATCACGAGCAGATTCTTTTCCGCCGCTTTCGACAACAGCGTGTCGCGCTGGCGCACGCCGAAGCGGTGCTGCTCGTCCACGACCGTCAGCGAAAGATCGCGCGCGCTCACGCGGTCGGAAATGAGCGCGTGCGTGCCGACCAGCAGACAGGGATCCGCAGCGTTCAACGCCGCGTCGATCTGTCTGCGGCGGGCGGCGGGCGTGGTGCCGGTCAGGCAATAGACCGGGAAACGAAAGGCGGAAAACACGCGTTCCAGTTTGCGCGCGTGCTGTTCGGCAAGCAGCTCGGTCGGCGCCATCAACGCCGCTTTTTTGCCGTTGCAAAGCGTAAGATAGATCGCCGCGGCACAAACGGCGGTCTTCCCGCTTCCGACGTCGCCCTGCAAAAGGCGGTGCATCGCGGGCAGGCTTTTTTCCGTGCCCGTGCCGATCAGATCGTGAAAGATCTCGGCGATCGCCCGGTTCTGCGCCTCCGTCGGAGCAAAACCGAGAGCGGCAAAATACGGCGCGGTGCTGACCGCGTGCAAGGGCGCGATCGAGGGGATCCCCCGTTTTTTCTGCAACAGCAGCAGATCGAGGCGGAAGAAAAACAGTTCTTCAAAAGCAAAACGAGCGCGGGCGCGGGAGGCTTCCTCAACGCTCCGCGGCTGATGCGCCGCACGCACCGCCTGTGCGCGCGGCATCAGATCGTGTTCGCGCAAGACTTCCGCCGGCAGGTTTTCCAAAACGATGCGTTCCGCTTCGGGCAAAACCTGCGCGATCGCGCTTTGCAGCATTTTCTGCGTGAGCCCTTTGGTCAGGGGATAAACGGGCGTGATCGCCGGCAGCGTTTGATCGCCGTCTGAATAATCCGGAGAAAAAGCAAGATACCGACTGCCGGAGGGCTTGAACCGACCGTAAAAATAATAGGTCTTGCCCACGCAAAACCGTTTGGCAAGATAGGTCTGATAGAAATACACAACGTCGCAAACGCCGCTGTCGTCGCTCGCCTGGAAGCGCACGGCGCGGCGACCGCCGGCAAAAAAAGAGATCCGCGGCACGCTCTGCACGCACAGTTTCACAAGGCAGGGCGAGCCCGGATCGGACCGGTTCAGGGCGATCAGGCGGTTTTCCCGATAAGACGCGGGAAAATAATTCAAAAGGTCCGCGAGGGTTTCGATCCCCGCGCGGGCAAAGGCTTCCGCGCGGGTCTTGCCGATGCCGCGCAGATCGTTAAGCGTTGATACGCCCATCAGAGCGCCGTCCCGAAGGTCTGGATCACCGCGCCGTCGGAAAACGCGCTGACCACGTCCGAGCCGGATGCAAAGATCAGAAGCTGCGAGCCGTCCTCTTTCAAATATTCGGACAGACTGCGCTTGGACTTTTCATCGATATAGGAAAAGCTCTCGTCAAAGATCAGCGGGATCTTCCGCTTGAGCGCACGCCGCGCAATGCACAAGCGCAGAGCGATCCCGGCAAGCTCCGAAAGCCCGCCGCCCGCCTGATTCAGCGGCATACTCTTTTCGCCGCGCATATAGCGCAATTCGAAATTGTCGCCGAACTCGAAGCTTTCCCCTTTGCCCAGCGTAAAGGAAAGCATTTGATTGATCTCGTCCGCGATCGGGTTTTTCACGCTTCTCTCAAACCGTGCGAGCGCGTCTTTGGCAAGCTCCAAAGACAGTTCCAGCGCCCGATACCGTTCGAGCATCGTCAAAAGTCCGCGCTCGTTGCGGCTCACCAGTTCGGAAAGCCCGGGCGTTGCGCCCGTTTCCGCCTGCAGATCCGCAAGGTGCGACTCGAGCGAGGATTTTTGCGCGAACAATTCTTCGTTTTTCTGCGTCAACTGTAACAGTTCGCGTTCCAAAAGCAGCGTTTCGTCCACCTCGCCGCGCTCGCCTATGGGGTTGTCGTCGCTCGTGATCTTGCGATAGCGCTCCCTGAGTTCCTTGATCCGTTCGCCGAGATCGCAGAACGTCGCGTAGGCCTCGAGCAGCTTCACGCAGCCCGCGGCGATCTCCTGCGGGGAGATGCAGCCGGGCGTGAAGCGTGAAAGCTCGGAGAGGATATTCTCCGCTTTTGCCTGAGCAAGGCGGATTTTTTCCCGCTCCTTGCCGATCTGTTCCTGATACAAAATATCCGCCTGGCGCTGGGCGGTATATTTTTCATACATTCGGTAAAAACCGTCCAGCGACTCGATCTCAAACTCTTCCAGCTGCCGTTCGATCCGCATCCGGAACACGGACGCGGACAGCGCCATGATCGCGGAAACGATGAAAAACACGAGCGCGATCAATCCGGAACGCAAAAGATCCGCCGGGAAAAAGAGAAAATACGAAAGCATAAACGCGCCCGCGCCGACGAGGGCGAACACGAGCGCAAGCGTCATGAACAGCACGCGTAATTTGCGCTGCCGTTCCAAACCGGCGCGCGTATCTTCCAGACTTTCCGGGTCGATCTCGGAATTGCCGAACATTTTGTTATGCAGCTTCAGATTGTCCTCGGAGAGCATCACCTTTTCCTTGGACTCGGTGAGCTGCGCGTTCAAGCGGCAATACTCGGCGTATTGCATCCGCAACTCTTCCGCCGCCACACGGTTCGGGAGCAGCTTCCCGATCCGGGCGTCCTCGGCGATCGAGCGCAGTTTGGCTTCGCTCTGGTCGATCTCGTCCTTCAAGGCGGTCAGGCTGTCCGCCGCCCGCAGATCGCCGCGGTCCTTCAATTCCGCCTTGATCAGCACGATCCGGCGGCTGTTTTCCGCCATCCGGCTCTCGCAGTCCGCCAGTTCCTGACCGGTGCTGAGCACGTCCTTTTGCCGCAGTTTGAGCTGCGCCATACGGTTTTCATACTCCTTGCGGCGCTGCATCAAAAGATCGATTTCGCCGGTCTTTTCCTTGTTCATGAGCAGGTTCTTTTCGGCGCTCAAGCGCTCCACTTCGGAATAAATGCCCGTTCCCTCGGAAAAGATCGCGGCAAAACGATCGAGCGTTTCCACGCCGAGATCCTCCTGGATCTTGCCGTTTTGCTTCTGCTCGAAATATACGGTACGGTCGTAGAGCCACAGATCGATCCCGAGAAAATACTCGCCGGGATTCTTGCTGCGCAGATCCACCTCGCGGTTGGTATCGGTCTGCACCACGCTCACGTGGCCGAGCCTGTCGCCGCTCTGCATCCGGGAGATCTGATATTCCGTCTCGTCGCACAGAATCGTCAGCGTGCCGCTGACGGTCTTTTCGCCTTCCCAGGGGAAAAAGCGCGCGCCTTCCTCATCCATCCCGTAAAACATGAAACGGATAAATTCGCATACGCTGGTCTTGCCCGCACGGTTCGCCGCAATGATGAGATTCGACTTTTCCGCGCGGAAATCCAAGGACAGGTCTGCCAGACCGCCGAAGCGGCCGACGTGCAGACTGATCAGCGAAACCGTTGTATCCATTTCGGTCGGGATCTCCGTTTTTCGGGTTTTGTTTCAGCGTTTGCGATCAAACGCTTTTCGCGTCGATCTGCGCCACGATGATCTTTTCGATCGCGGCGTTGTCGGTTGCGAGGATATAATAAACGTAGTTGCCGTGACTGCTCACGAGCGCGTTTTGCGCTTTTGCGTATTCTTCCCGGTCATAGTTTTCGGTCTGATTTAAAAAAATCTGGATGCGCGCGCGGCAATACACGTTCTTCACGCGCTCGATCCGGCTTTCCACGATCGATTCGCGCTGCGTGTCCACCGCGCGGTCCAGCGCGTCGCCGGTCAGACCGTTGGAGGCGCGAAACGCCTCTTCGTCAAACTCGGTATTGATCTTGAAAACGCCGATCTCGTTCGCGGAAACGCCGGTCTGCTTGGCGATCGTGTAGGTCGCCACGTTCTCGAAAAACTCTTCCGCGTTCTCCGCGCCGTAGTAGTGGGTGTAATAGATCGCGTCAAAGGGCTCGGCGTCCGCGTCCGGCTCGTTGGAAACGATCTCGAATTCACAGATCAGATTTTCAGAGGCTTTTTCCACCAGCTCCAGCGTACTGGCGCGGCTTTCTTTCGCGCCGGAAGCGCACGACGAAAGACAGAGCGCCGCCAACACCAGGCAAAGCGCGATATTTACGATTCGGTTCCGCATTCGATTCTCTCCTTATTCGGTTTGGGATAACAGTATAACATAGCAAAACGCGCTTTTCAAGAGAGCGCATAAAGAGGCAGAACGCCGCACCGCCAAGCCCGGCGGTGCGGCGAGAAGCCCGGTTTTAAGCGTATTGACGGACGATCTCCTGCATGGTCTTGAATTTCTTTTCCATGTCCTCGACCAATCTGATCTGCGCACGCGCCCGATCCAGATTGTGGCCGGGATATTCCGTTTTGAAATAGCGGTCGCCGCTCAGATAGTCCAGCAAAAAGCGGGCGGCAAGCTCGGTCGTCATGATCCTCGCGCCCCACGCCATGCTCTCGATCTCGGATTCGGTAAAGAAGCCCTGCGCGCCGCCGATAAAGCCGCGCGTGAACGCCTCGAACAGCTCCAGATCCAGGCTCACTTTGCTTAAATCTTTTTCATCCTCCGCCGCGGTGCAGGCGGCAAAGCGGATCGCGTCGCCGAAATCGTAGGCGGCAAGTCCGGGCATCACCGTGTCGAGGTCCAGCACGCAGATCGCCTCGTGCGTGTCGTCGTCGATCAGAATGTTGTTGTATTTCGTGTCGTTGTGCGTCACGCGAAGCGGCAGGATCCCCGCGTTTTGCTGATCCACGAGCCTGGACGAAAGCTGTTTGCGCGTTTGAAAGAACTCGATCTCCGTGCGTGTGGATTTCACGCGTCCGAGCGGGTCCTCCTCCACCATTTTGAAAAAGCTGCGCAATCGTAATTTCGTGTTGTGGAAATCCGGGATGGTTTCGACCAGGGTATCCATCGGAAAATCGGCAAGCAGTTTCTGGAATTCGCCGAATCCCCTGCCCGCGCTTTCCAGCATGGTCGGATCCGTGACCTGGTTATAGGTGCGCGCGTGATCCACAAAGCGATAGCAGCGCCAGAAATGACCCTTTTCCCCGTAAGTATAGTTGTTGCCGTTGGCGTTGCGCAGAAAGTGCAGTACGCGCCGTTTCGGATTGATCCCCTGCTCCAGAAGCTTGGTTTCCAGATGCTCGGTCACGCGCGCGATATTGTTCATCATCAGCTCCGGATAGCGGAACACGTAGGTGTTGATGCATTGCAAAACGTATTCGCCCGCGACCGCGCCGTTTTTCTTCAGGGTCACGTGATAGGTGCCGTTGATGTGCCCGGCGTCGAGCAGGGCAACGTCGAATTCGTCAAACTTCAAGCCGAATTGACGAAGCGCGTGCTCCATTTCCTGTTTGGAGATTCTTTTGGACATAAAGTCTCCTTTCGATCGCAAGAGGGCTCTTATCGGGTCGCCGCCGCCTGCAGACGCAGCAATTCGCCCGAGACGCGCAGGGTCCACTCGGTGTCAATCTCAACGGGCTTGCCCGCAAGCTCGTCCAGAAAGACGCGCAGACAGTCCGAAACCGGTTCGTCTAAATTCGGAAGCAGGCGTTCGCTCTCTTCGCCGTCCATCCAGAGCCGCGCGTATTCGGAATTGTAATTGCATTCCAAAACGCCCTTTTCGCCCCAGAAGGTAAAGCGCCAGTAATACGGCGTAGCGTAACCGCAGCTTGCCGGCGCGGCGTAGGAAACGTCCGCCATCAGGCCGGTGCCGCCGGACAGCGTCGCCATCAGCTGCGCGCAGTCCAAAAACTCCGGCACCTCTTTGGAAAACGCGTTCCAGGTGCGCACGCGCTCGATCTTCTCGATCCGTTTGCCCGTGAAATACTCCACGAGATCCACGCCGTGCACGGCGATATCGTTGACCGTGCCGCCGTGACAGCCTTTCTCGAAATACCAGCTTTCCCGCTTGCCGTACATCAAGGGATGCTGACCGCCAAAGGAGATCGCGTGGATCTCTCCGAGCCCGTCTTCGTCAAGAAAGCGCTTCACGGCGCCGACCCAGGGCAGATAGCGCATATCGAGCATACAGCCGACCTTTTTGCCGGTTTCTTTCTGCAAGCGGCAGATCTCTTCCCATTCGGAAATCGAGGTGCAAAGCGGTTTATCGGAATAAACGTGCTTGCCGGCTTTGAGGGACGCGATGATCTCGGCGCCGCGAGCGCCGTAATAGTCGCCAATCGCGACCGTTTCCACGTTCGGATCCGCGAGGAGATCTTCCAACGTGTCGTGTGTGAAAACAACGCCGATCGCCTCGGTCGCGGCCGCTCTCGCGTCTGCGTTTGCCTCGTACGCGCCGACGATTTCAACGTCCGGATTTTCCTGCGCGAGCTTGTAGAGCGTGCGGATATGGGGATGGCGAAAGCCGATAAAAGCAAGTTTCATAGAGAGTCCTCCGTA
>CADBPF010000052.1 GCA_902796545.1 uncultured Ruminococcus sp.
CCGGACTCGGAGCCGTTGTCGAAACGGTACTGGATCACGCCGCGGTTGTTCTGCGCAAGCAGACAATCCACGCTTCCGCGGATCTGCGTTTCGTCCGCGCCAAACGCGTGGATCACGCGCGCAACGTTCTGGTACGCGCAGCGGATCGAGCGGTTCAGGTTGCGGTCGTAAATGTAGAACAGCGCCACGCCGTCGGTTTGCCCCGGTACGGATGCGGAGGTCACGGTATCCGCGACCCCGAGCAAAAACCGCTTGCCGTTCGGCGTGTCCTGCTCCGGCTCCGTGATGAAGAGGCGCGCGGAAAAACCGAACGCGTGGCTGATCACGCCCTCCGAGATCGCAAGCTCGGGGAACAGGCGCGTATTAACGTACTGCGTGCCGGTGCTTTCTAAAAAGTTTAACGGCGTACAGCCCGCGGGAAGATGCGCGTAATCGGCGAGCTTTTCGCGGGTGACCGCGCCGTCGGCGATCTCGTCGCGCGTCACGGCGCCGTCGGCGATCTTTAACGTGGTGACCGCGCCGTTTGCAAGCTTGGCGGTCGTCACGGAATTGTTGGTAACGCGCGGGATCACGAACGAAAACGCCAGATCCTTTGCCGAATCCGGACCGCTTGCCGCTACCGTGACCGAAGCCTCCGCGCCGGAAAGCGCCGTTGCGCTGACGTTCCCGAAGCCCGCGGCGGGACCCGTCTCTCCGGGCGCGCCTTTTTCGCCCTTGTCGCCCTGATCGCCTTTTTCACCGCGTTCGCCCCGGTCGCCTTTGTCCCCCTTGTCGCCTTTTTCACCTTTTTCGCCCCTTTCTCCCTGCGGACCGGTGATCTCGGACAAGCCGATGAGATCTTCAAAGGTGTCCTCGGGGTCGTCGCGGTATTTCCATTGCAGGCGGTCTTCGAAAACGCGGAAGGTTAAGGGCGCGATCGAAAGATCCCGCGCCGTTTCCCGCAGGCGCTCCAAAAGCACGGCGAGCACCGTTTGCGGCGGCGTGGCGGCGGCCTGCGCAAGGACGCCGAGCTCGACCGGCAGCACGTCGAGCCTTACGCGGTTGGTGGTGGCAAGTTCGTGATCTTCGAAAGTACCGTAACAGCTGGCGTAAAACGCGCCGCCCGTTTCCAAGACCTCGTAGGGAACGCAGTAGGTCCGACCCTGCTCGATCCCGGCGACTTCATAGTTTTCCCCGTCGGGCGCGCAAAAGCGCATCACGATGAAGTGATCCTGCCATTCCGGCGAAAAAGCGGCTTGGAATTTGACGAAATCTTTCGCGCCGGACACGAGGTGGCGGTCGCTGTCCGATTCGTTGAGCGTCAGGCGCTGACCCTCGATTTGAAATTGCAGCATACTCTTCTCCTTTGTTTGATTTGGGAAAAGTGTACGCGTTTTTGCCGCTGACAGACAATGACAGGTTTTTATCTGCGCTTTTCTTACAAAGCGCGCAAAAAGGTTTGTTTTTTTTCACAAAGCACGGTATAATAAGAAAAAATACGGAGGTCGATATGCAAAACGCTTTTCTGTCCCGAAAACCGATCGCGCCGGGCGTGTTCTGTTCCGTGATCCCGAACGTGCCGTATAAGACGAACTATTTGAGCATCCATTTTCTTCTGCCGCTGACGGAAGAAAACGCCGCGAAAACGGCGATCCTCTCCCATCTCATCACGGACGCCACCGCGCGTTATCCCGATATCCAAAGCATCCGCCGCAAGCAAAGCGCGCTTTATAACGCGCAGATCAGCGCCCAGACGAGCGCGCTCGGCGAAACGCAGATCTTTTCGCTTTCCGCGTCGTTTTTGAAGGATCGCTACGCGCTGGAAGCGGAAAGCATCACCGCCGAGCTGTTGGACTTCTGCCGCGAGATTTTACGCGCGCCCTATTTGAAAAACGGCGGCTTTGATCCGGCGCTGTACGCGCTTGCCGTGAAAAACGCCGTGGCGGACGCGCTTGCCACCCTCAACGATAAGTTTTTCTATTCCCGCCGCAGGCTCGTTGAAACGATGTTCGGCTCTCAGGCGTTTGCGGTCGATCCGCTGGGCACGCCGGAACGCCTGAACGCCTGCGATCCCAAAGAGCTGTACGCGTTTTTTGAAACGATGCTGAAAACCGCCCGCGTCGAGGCGCTTTTTGCCGGGGAAGCGGAAAAGGCGGTTCTGGAAAGCAGTCTGAACGCCTGCTTTGCCGGGCTGGACCGGACGGTGCTGGAGCTTGCGCCCTGCGTGCCGAAAGAAGCGCGCGAAAAGGTGCTGGATCAGACCGAGACCTTGTCGATCAATCAGGCGCATCTCTGCCTCGGGCTCACCACGCCGATCACCCGCACGCATCCGGACTATTATGCGTTTTGCGTTGCCAATACCGTGTTCGGCGCAAGCCCGACGAGCAAGCTTTTCATGAACGTGCGCGAGAAGCTCTCGCTTTGCTACCGCACGAATTCGACCTTTGAAGCCCAAAAAGGCTTTCTTGCGATCTACGCGGGCATCGAGGCGCAAAACCGCGCCAAAGCGCAGGACGAGATCCTGCGTCAGCTTGCCGAAATGCATCGCGGCGCGATCGAGCCCGACGAGATCACCAACGCGAAAAACGTGCTTGCCAACGCTTACCGTACCTATACCGACTCGCCGGAAAGCGCGA
>CADBPF010000053.1 GCA_902796545.1 uncultured Ruminococcus sp.
CTCTTTTTTTGCGTGATCCAATTTCCCTTGCTTTTCTTTTGGCTCCACCTTTTCTTTTCACACGAAAAGAAAAGGTGGAATACAAACCAAATCAACTCCAATCCAATCAAATTCACTCTTGATCCAGGTGCACGTCGAGCTGATTGAAGGGGACGTGGAGGTCGTTTGCGGCGAGGTCTTTCTGGATTTGGGACAGGGCGGCGCGGCGGAGGTCGGGGCGGTCCTTATGTTCGCAGAAGAAGCGGACGCGATAGAGGATCGCGGAGGCCTCGAAGGACTGGGTGCCGAGGTAGATACAGCGGTTCACGCCCTTGATTGCGGCGATGGCGTCGCAGGTGTTCCGGAGCACCGAGTGGATCTTTTCGGGGTCCTCGTCGTAGGGCAGGGGCACGTCGAGGTCGATTTGACGGGAAAGGCGCTCGATCTTATCAAAGTCGCGGTTGCAAACGGAGACTACGGAATGGTTGTCCAACAACTCGATCTTGGTGGTTTTCAAGGTAAAGCGTTTGACAACGCCTTCCTTTCCGTCGAAGAGCACGGCGTCGCCCTCGGTAAAGAAGTTATCGGAGAGCATGTGGATGCCCATGATCACGTCTTTCAAGAAGTCCTGCATGGCAAGGGCGACGGCGGCGCTTGCGATGCCGAGCCCGGCGACGGCGGCGGAGACGTTCACGCCGCAGATCTGCAAAATGAGGATCACGGCGCCGGCCAACAACAAATAGCGCACCACGTCCGTGATGACGCGGGACACGGTGCTTGCCTTGCCGCGCTCGCTGCGGTTCAGATAGGCGCGCTGCATCCTGCCGATCGCAAACCACAAAACAAAAGCCGCGATCAACACGCAGACCGAGGGGATGATCGCGCCCCAGGGCAGTTTTTCAAAAAAGGATAAGTCCATAACAGAAGCCTCGACTCAACGCGAAAACGGACGGTTGAAAGAACCTTTCGGGATCAGCGGCGCCGCGGGAGCCGCTCACCGAGGCGGGCAAAGAGGGCGCCGATCTTTTTTTGCAGATAGGTGTAGAGCATCAACAGCGGCACCGAAAGCAACGCGAACAAAACGAGCATCAGCCAGCCCGCAAGCGTCAGCGGCTCGAGCAAAAAGACCGAGGGGAAGAACAACACGAGCACGAAAAACGCGGCAAGGAGCAAGGACAAAAGCAGTCCGCGCCAAAGGTTCAAGGGGCGCGCCACGGTATAGAGCATCAGAAATCCCACGAGGCACAACAACAGCGTCGCCACGGCGGAGGCCTGCGCTTCGGGCAGGTCGGGGAAGGCGTAGGCGAAGAGCATCACGCCGGCAAGCAGGGTAAAATCGGTCAGCCCCGCCGGCAGGGCGCGGGAGAGAATATTGCGCAAAAACTTACCTCTGACGCGGTTTTTGTTCGGCTCGAGCGCCAAAAAGAACGAGGGGATCCCGATCGTGAGCGTGGAAAGAAGCGAGAGCTGCACGGGCTTCACGGGATAGGACAGCGGCGCGAGGAGCAAGAGGATCGCCACGCAGAACGCGAAGATGTTTTTCACCAAAAACAACGAGGCGCTACGCTCGATATTGTTGATGACCTGTCTGCCTTCCGCGACCACGGAGGGCATGGCGGAAAAGTCGGAATTGAGCAAAACGAGCTGACTGACGCTGCAGGCAACGTCGCTGCCGGACGCCATGGCGATCGAGCAGCTCGCCTCTTTGAGCGCGAGCACGTCGTTCACGCCGTCGCCGGTCATAGCGACGGTGTGGCCGGCTTTTTTGAGCGCGCGCACGAGCGAGCGTTTTTGTTCGGGCGTCACGCGGCCGAAGACGGTATAGGTCTGCGCCGCCTCGAAGAGCTGGCGCTCGGTGGTCAGCGAGGTCGCGTCGATATAGCGGTCGGCGCCGGCGATGCCCGCCTGCAGGGCGATCTGCGAAACGGATTGCGGGTTGTCGCCGGAGATGACCTTGATCGTCACGCCCTGATCGGCAAAATAGCGGAAGGTTTCGGGCGCGTTCTTGCGGATCCGGTTTTCCAAAAGCACGAAGCACAACGGCGAGATCGAGCCGCGGGGCATGGAATCCGCGATCTCGTCGCAGGTGGCAAAGGCAAGCACGCGCATCCCCTTGGCGAGATAAGGGTCCAGCTGTTCGGCGAAATTCTGGAAGCGCTCGCCGAGCAGGATCTCGGGCGCGCCGAGCAGATAGTGTTCGCCGGGCCCGAACGAAACGGCGGAGAATTTGTAGCGGGAGGAGAAAGGCACGCGCGCCTGCGCCGCCCGCGCGTCCGGCGCGGTAAGCGCCTCTTTCAAGGCGAGGATCGTCGCGTTATCCGCCTCGCTTGCGGCGGCAAACTCGGCAAGACGGGCGTAAACCCGCGTTTCATCAAGCGTGCCTCCGGCGGGCAGGATACCGGCAAGGTTCATCTTGTCTTCCGTGATCGTGCCGGTCTTGTCCAGGCACAGCGTATCCACGCGGGCAAGCGTTTCCACGCAGGAGAGATCGTGCGCCAGAATCTTGCGGCGGGCCAGCCGGATCACCGCGAGCGCGAGCGCCGCGCTCGCCAAAAGATACAAGCCCTCGGGGATCATGCCGAGCACGTTGGTCACGCTGGATTCCACGGCGGTCAGCGTGTCCTTGCCGCGCTGGGTGATCTGCTGCCAGTAGAGCACGCCGCCGAGCGGCAGGATGAGTACGCCGATGATCCGCACCAGGACCGAAAGCGAGCGCATCATACCGGGCGGGGCGACTTTTTTGTGTTTTTTCGCTTCCAGGGTCAGCTTGGAAACGAAGCTGTCCGCGCCGACGGCGGTCAGCGTTGCCCAGCAGCGGCCGGAAACGATATAGGAGCCGGACAAGAGCGTGGAGTCCGGTTTTTTGGTGATCTCGTTGGATTCGCCGGTGATCAGCGATTCGTTGACCTGCACTTCTCCCGCGAGCACGAGCGCGTCCGCCGGGATCTGATTGCCCGCGGAGAAGATCACGATGTCGTCGAGCACGAGCTCGTCCGCGGGGATCTCGAAGCTCGACCCGTCGCGCACCACGGTGGCGCGCGGCGCGGAGAGCAGCGTCAGCGAGCGCAGCACGCGTTCGGCGCGCAGTTCCTGAATGATCCCGATGGCGGTATTGGAAAAGACCACCACCAAAAACAAGAGGTTCTGCAAGCTGCTCCCGGCGAGGAGCAAACAGATCGCCAGCGCGTAAAACAGCAGGTTGAAATAGGTGAACAGGTTGGAAAGAAAGATCTTCGGGATACTCTTGGACGCGGGCGCGACCGGTACGTTGGAAAGCCCCTCGTACGCGCGCGACTCGACCTCCTCGGCGGATAAGCCCACCGAGGGATCGGGGATGCGGCGTTTGACCGGCGGCGGGGGCGGCGCGGTCGTCTGATTGCGGTCCATGGTTCCTCTCGATCCGAAAAATGCGGTTGAAAAATTACTTTTATAGTATAGCACAAAGCGCGGCGCAAGTCGAGAGTTTTTGCGCCATATTCAAAAAACGCATAAAAATTTTGTTTTCCGGAAAAAGAACGCGCTTTGCGTGCCGCTCGCACAGAAACGGGGCCTTTCCGCGCCGCCGATCCGTCTTGTGTGCGCCCCGGACACAAAACGGAACTCTTTTTATCACGATATGGGACACTTTACAGATCTTCTGCCGTAAAATATACTGAAATCACGCGATAGGGACGCGGAAGAAAACACAAGATCTTGATCGTTTTTGCAAACGAAGCTGCGAAAAACGCAAGGGATAGACTAATTAGGGAGAGGGGCGCAGGGGTTTTGCGCGCACGCGACAGCGAGGGAAAAGCCCGGATCCGCCGTGTGAGGGGACACGTGATCCGGTACCGGTATCGATATGAGGGCGGTGCTTATTCGATCTGCGCCGCGCTGGACGATACGGCGGAGATCTGCGTCAAAGACGCGGCGCGCTCGCGCGCGGCGGCGGAAGAGCTCACAAATCTCCTTGCAGAACACGCGGTCTTTCCCTGCCATCTGGAGGAGATCGTCGAGGATCTGCTCGCGTAACGGCGACCGGGGAGGCGCGCGAAAGGCGGGCGTGCATAAGTATCCGGAAAAATTAAAAATATGCAAAAAACCGCCGACCGGGATCCCGGTCGGCGGTTTTCGCTTCGCTTGTATCGCGCCGGCGTCAGCCGAACAAAGCCTTTCTCGTTTCTTCGTCCAGAACGCCCGTGACCGGGAGCGCGTTTTCCTCCTGGAAGCGTTCCAGCGCGCGCTTGGTCGAGGCGCCGAACAGGAAGTGGTTGCCCAAAAAACGCGGGGTCGCGTCGGGCAGGCGCTCTTCCAGCGCGCGTTTGAGTTCCAGCACGTCCTGCCCGAAAGAGCCGAGCTTCAGCTCTCTGAAAGGCGTTCCGGACAAAAGGCGGGAATCTTTCTTTGCGGTGTTTTCGGCCGTTGCTGCCGCGGCATTCAGACAGCCGCTTGTCGTCGCAACGTACAAAAAGTTGAGATAGCGCCAGGTGTTTTCCCCGGCGATCCCGTCGGGGGCAAGCCCGAAAATGCGCTGGAAGGTGATCAGCGCGCTTTGCGTGCCGGAGCCGAAGATCCCGTCGGCGGCAAGATTCGGGATCTGCCGGAGCACCGCGCGGATCGCGCGCAGTGCCGTTTGCAGATAACGCACGCCGTCGCCGCGGCTGCCGACGGTCAGCGGCGTTCCGGGATAGGCGCGCGTAAGCGGGCTTTCGTCGGACGCGAAGATACAGCCCTCGACCGCGGCAAGGTAGATCTCGTTGAGCCTTTCCCAGGTCAAACGCCCGACGAGTCCGTCGGCGGAAAGCCCGAAGAGGCGCTGGAAGGCGATCACGCCGGATTGGGTGATCGCGCCGTACACGCCGTCGGCCGCGGGATCGGGCAGGATCGGGAAGGTGTTTTGCAGGTAGTGGAGCAGGTTCTGCACGTAGGTCACGTCCGATCCGCGGGAACCGTAGCGCAGGATCGTGCCGGGATAGGGGCGGGTGTCCGCGGAGCCCTTGGGCACGTCCACGTTCCGCGCGCCGCGGTATTGGTTCACGAGCTCCTCCCAGGTTTTTTCCCCGACGATCCCGTCGGGGGAAAGCCCGTAGTACGACTGAAAGGCGCGCACGGCATTCTGCGTGCCCGCGCCGAAGCGCCCGTCCACCGTGACCGACGGGATATTCCGGTTATAGACCGCGAGATAGTTTAAGAAAAACTGCAAAGTCTGCACGTCCGTCCCGCGCGAGCCGGAGCGCAGCACGCCGGGGTAGGAATAATCCGTGTAAGAGGGGCGCTCGCCCTCGCTGGAAAGCTCGCTTAAGCGCTTGACCGCGACGTAATAATAGGAGATCGCGTGCCAGGTCGCCTCGCCGACGATCCCGTCCGCGCCAAGGCGCGCCACGGACTGGAAGGCGCGCACGGCGGCTTGCGTATCCGGACCGTAGATGCCGTCCGGGAAGACCGCGGGGATATTCGGATAGTTGATCGCGATGCGGTCCAGCTGCATCTGGATCGTCTGCACGTCGCTTCCCCGGCTGCCGGGGCGCAGAGGGCTGCCGGGATAGGAGTCCGACACGGACTGGATATTGTCCGTGGTCACGAGATCGACGGGCCCGTAATAGAATTGCAGGATCTGGCGCGGCGTGTAGCCGTTGTTGGCAAGCGAGACCGTTCCCCATTGGCTCATACCGGGGCAGGTCACGGTCGTGCCGTTGCAGTATTCCGCGTAGTAGGGCTCTTTTCGGCCGGGCTTGCGGATATAGGTGTTGAACAATTCCTCCGTGATCGAGGAAACGGAGTCGAACACGTTCCTGCCGTACACGAAATACTGGTCGAACGCGGTGGAATTGGTGATGTCGAAGCGATACCCGCGGGAGGGATACCATTCGGTGTAGATACGGTTCAAGGCAAGCGAGATCTGCGCTAAAATATTGGCGCGCAAAGACGCCTCCGGCCAAGTCGGGTAGATCTCGCTCGAGGCGACGTTTTTGATATAGTCGATAAACGAAACGGTCACATTCTGGGCGCTTGCCGTCGGCCGGCCGAGATGCACGGTGATGAATTCCGGCACGATCACCTCGCTTAAAACGCGCGGCGAGAAATCTCCGGGGCCCTGCCGCGTTCTTGTGCCGTCGGTATAAAGCCCGTGCGGGCCGACGGTATAGCGGATCTTCGGGATCTCTTTTCCCTGCGGGAGATCATAGGGCAGCGGCATCAGGTTCAGGACCTGATCGGACGCGGTATCGGCGAAGATCTGCAGGTCCTGCACGATCATATCGCAATAGCCCTCGGCGTTCACCTCCAGGGTATAGACGGAATAGGGGCGGCTGTCCGGCGTGGGATCAAGCGATAAGGCGCGCTCCGGCGCGTCCAAAAGCATCGTTTCGGAGATCCCGGAAACGTTGTCCTCGATTACGCCGGAACGGATCTGCGTCCCGGATTCGTCGTACAATTTGTAATTCACTTGCCCGACGGGCAGCGCGTTTGCGCCCGTGCGGGCGACTAAAGTCAAACTTCCTTGCGGCATAAGAATACCTCCTTTTTGTTGTCAGTTTATGGCGGCAAAAAGAAAGCGTGAACTTGCAAAAGAGAAAAAGTTTTGATACAATGGAAAAAACGTCTTAAAAGGAGCAAGTCTTATGAAATGTCCCTCTTGCGGCTGCACGGAAAGCAAGGTGCTGGATTCCCGGCCGGCGGAAGATTCCCAGGCGATCCGCAGAAGAAGAGAATGTGAAAAATGCGGCACGCGCTTCACGACCTTCGAGCGCATGGAGACCCTGCCGCTCGTCGTGATCAAGCGGGATAAAAGCCGCGAGGCCTTCGATCGCAACAAACTGATGGCAAGCATGATGCGCGCCTGCGAGAAGCGGACCGTTTCCATGGCGCAGCTGGAGCGCGCCGCGGACGCGATCGAGCAGGAGCTGACCGGCTCTTTGAAATCGGAGGTGCCGACGAACCGGATCGGCGAACTCGTGATGGCGGAGTTAAAGAAGATCGACGAGGTTTCCTACGTGCGCTTTGCCTCGGTCTATCGCCAGTTCAAGGACATCAACACCTTTATGGACGAGCTCCAGCGGCTTCTGAAAGAAGATAAGGAAAAAGACAAAAAGAAAAAGAAACGCACGTAAACGAAAAAAGGACCCCGCGCATTTTGCGCGGGGTCCTTTTCTTTTTTTCAGAACAAGCCCGGGTTTCGGGTGCGCGGGCACACGCGCCTGCGCTTGAAAAACGGGTGGAAATGCTTGTCCGGCGCCCGGTGTTCGCCCGCGCGCACGGTCAGGTTCGGCAATTCCAGCGTCGTGGGGATGCTCAATGAGAGGAGCTTTACGGGCTTTTTGCTCGCCTTGCCGGGTGAAAAGCGCAGCGTGCCGCGATAGGGGCGGCACAGACTTTCGGCGCAGTAGAGCGGGAAAAGCATGGCGCGGTCGATCTCCGTCGGGGCTCTGTGCGCCGCGGCGGGCGCGTAAAGCGCCGCCTCGCCGCAGGGGTCGTTTGCACAGACCGCGATCGTCGCCGTTTGCCCTTCGGCGGACAGGCGGATGCAAAGCTTATCGGAACGCAGGACCGTGGTCAGAAAGCAGAGTACGCATAACAGCGCCGTGTGCAGATCGCGGTAGTTGCCGAACAGGGTCACGCCCGTCTGACAGTACACCTCGATCGAACGGCCGGAAAGATTCCGGAAGCGTTCGAGCGCCGCGGAAAAGAAGGACAGAAAATCCGAAGCGGAAAAGGCAAACGCCTCCTGCGGGCGCACGTTGCGCACCCGGGAAAGCGAGGAAAACAGGACTTCCGCTTCCGCCGTCAGGCGTTCGCGGTCCCGGATCAGGCGCAGCAGGTGGCGGCGAAGCGCGTTCGGATCCGGCTTCGGAACCGCGCGGGACTTCTTGAACAGATCGGAACGCTTGACATCGTACAGCTGTCCGGACGCCGACTGCGGGAAGCGCTCCGGCAGGATCACGCAGGCGTAGAGGGAATTTTCGTCGGCCGGCTCCGTCTGCGCGGGACAGAACACGGCGCACTTTTTGCCGCAGAGCGTCAGGATCCCGCCGTTTCCGGCAAAGGGCAGCGCCCGGTCGCAAAGCCGGTCGAAGCGCATCCCGAGCCGCAGGTTTCCGAACAGCGCGCGGCAGTAGCGGTTATAATACCGGATCCTGCCCTGCGGATCCAAGCGGAAAACGCCGACCGGCAGCAGATCCCGGTCGGCGAAAATTCGTGTGTTTTCGGTCATGGCGCGCTCCGTTCGGTCGCTGAACTAAATAGAAGGCAAAAATCCGCGATCGATCGTCAGATCGACGCGCGTTTCTGGAAAACGGGTTTCCAGGAAAGCGGAAACGTGTTTTCTCAATTCCGCGTCCGGGACGGAAAAACCGCTCGGGACTTTCAGATCGAAGAAAAAGCTCGTTTCGTTTCCCGTGCGCACCACGCGAAAATCGTGCGCGGAAAGCTCTTCGGACAGTTCGGATAAGAAGCCGGCAAGCGCGTTTTGCGCTTCGATCGCCAGCGGATCGTCGCGCCGGACGGGGTCGATATGGATCGTCAGCGTCACGCCCTCGTCGCGCAAAAACTCGCGCTCGATGCCGTCGGCAAGCGCGTGCGCGCGCTCCAGATCCGTATCCGCGTCCACCTCGATATGCGCCGTGGCGAAATCGCGGTGCACGCCGTAATTGTGTATGATCAGATCGTGCACGCCGCTCACCTCCGGGTGCCGTAGGATCCGCGCTTCATAGGCGCGGATCTGCGCGGGCTCCGGCGGAGCGCCGAGCAGCGGGTCGAGCGTGTCGATCAGGATGCGCACGCCGGAAATCAACAGCAGCAGACAGACAAAGAGCCCGAGATACGCGTCGGCGCGGAGTGCGAAAAAGCGTTCCGTCAGCATCCCCGCGAGGATGCTGAAGGTGGCAAGCGCGTCCAAAAAACTGTCCGTCGCGGCGGCGGAAAGCGTGCGGCTGTCGATTTCTTTTGCGCGTTTTTTATAAAACGCGCCCAGCACGAGCTTCACGACGACCGCGGCGGCGGTCAGAAGGAAGAGCGGTAAAGACAAATCCAGCGCGACCGGAGCAAGGATGCGCTCAACGGAGCTTTTTCCGAGCTCGATCGACGCGACCGCCATGAACACGGCAAGGATCAGCGTCGCCACGTATTCGCTGCGCGCGTGCCCGTAGGGATGCTTTTCATCCGCGGGCTTTGAGGCGACCTTGAAGCCGACGGCGGTCACCACGCCGCCGAGCGCGTCGGAGAGGTTGTTGACGGCGTCCGCGCACAGAGAAATGCTGCCGGAGAGAAGCCCTCCGGCAAGCTTTGCGGCAAACAAAACGAGGTTTGCCCCCGTCGCCGCAAGCCCGACGCGTTTCCCGCGCCGCGCCCGGTCCTGTACGGATACGCGCGGATCCACGGCGCTCAATCCTTTCCGGCGGAGTGGCGGAGCAGAAGCTCCTGCTTCATGTTCCAGAGCTCGTCGGATAAGTCCACGTAATAATTATGGGGGTTTTCAAAGCGTTTTACCTCGTCCCAGAGCCGTGCGATCTCCGCGGCGCAGTAATCGCGGATCTCCCGGATCGACGGACTTTTATAGACGAGCTTTCCGTTTCGGAACACCTCGGTCAGAAGCGGGCGCGCCAAGAAGTTTTCCACCGTTTTGCGTTTCCAGGTCTCGATGGGGTCGAACAGCTCCAGCGGCTTGGTAAAGTCGGGCGTTTCGTGCGAGAGCGTCAGATAGTCCGCAAACGCCTTGCCCGTTTCATTGTCGTAGAGGCGCCACACGGTCTTGAAGCCGGGGGTCGTGATCTTTTCGGTGTTTTCGCTCACCTTGATGCGCGGCACGATCGTTTCGTTTTCCTCGACGGCGACGAGCTTGTAAACGCCGCCGAACACCGGCTCGCTTTTGGAGGTGATGAGCCGCTCGCCCACCCCGAAGGAGTCGATCTGCGCGCCCTGCATGATCAGATCGCGGATGATCCATTCGTCGAGCGAGTTGGAAACGACGATCTTGCATTTGGGAAGCCCCGCCTCATCCAGCGCGGCGCGGATCTTCTTGGTCAGATAAGTCACGTCGCCGGAATCGATGCGCACGCCGCCGTTTTCGATCCCAAGTTTGTGAAACACGCGGATCGCGTTGGGCAAGCCGCTTTTTAAGACGTTATAGGTGTCGATCAACAAAGTCGCGTTGCCGGGATAGAGCTTCGCGTAAGCGAGAAACGCGTCGTATTCGCTGTCGAACATCTGCACCCAGGAATGCGCCATGGTGCCGAGCGCCGGCACGCCGAAGAGCTGGTCGGATAACACGCAGGCGGTGCCCGCGCAGCCCGCGATATACGCGGCGCGCGCGCCGAGGACCGCGCCGTCCGCGCCCTGTGCGCGGCGCGAGCCGAATTCCATCACCGGTCTGCCCGCCGCGGCGCGCACGATGCGGTTGGCTTTCGTGGCGATCAGCGACTGGTGGTTGACGGTGAGCAGCAAAAAGGTCTCCATGAGCTGCGCCTCGATGACCGGGGCGCGCACGGTCACGACCGGCTCGCCCGGGAACACGGGCGTGCCCTCCGGCACGGCGTACAGATCCCCGGTGAAACGGAACTGCTTGAGGTATTGTAAAAACTCCTCGTCAAAGCCGCCTTTGGCACGCAGAAAATCCAAATCCTCGTCGTCGAAATGCAGATCCTGCACGTATTCGATCAACTGCTCGAGTCCGGCGGCGATCGCAAAGCCGCCGCCGTCGGGCACGGCGCGGAAAAACATATCGAAATAGGCGATCTTGTCCTGCATCCGGTTGGCGTGATAGCCGCGGCTCATCGTCATTTCGTAAAAGTCGCAGAGCATAGCGGGATTTTGTGATTTCAGCATAGCGTTTTCCTTGTTTGCGGTTTGTGACCCTGATCGGGACCTATCGCGCCCGATCCCTCATTATTCCTTATTATATGTTATTTTTTCCCGTTTGTAAAGAGAGCCCTCGTCCTTTTCCGGGCGCGCGGCACAGGACGGACTTGACAGGAAAAACGAATATGATATAATGGGTATAAATTATAATTAGTTTGAATTATCCGCCGAAGAAAGGAGGAGGGCCGTGACCAACGAAGAATTGCAGACCGGTCTGTGGGACGCGGTCAGCGTGATCGACCGTTATTATGAAGATCTGCTGCGCCCGGTCGCCGCGCGATTTGACGTTACGGTAGGGCAGCTTCGGCTCCTGCACGTTTTGCACCGCTTCGGCGCCATGGGCGTCGGAGAGCTTGCGCGCGTGCTCGGTATGGCGCGGACCAACGCTTCTTCTTTGTGCAAGAAACTCTGCAAGCGGGATTTATTGATCCGCACGCGCGGCGGCGCGGCGGGCGACGAGCGGCAGGTCTTTTTGGAGCTGACCGCGGAAGGTCTGGAAGCCGCGGAATGCGCGCAGACGCGCCTTGCCGAAGCCGACGTTGAGATCGGCGGCCGCATGGAGGAGGCGCTGGATGCATTGCAGGAATTTGCCCTGGCGCTGTCCCCGCAGGCGGAGAGCATTTCCCGCCTTGCGCGCTGGAAAGCGCGCTTTACCCCGTCTGAACACTCCCGAACGTCCAAGGTGTTCCAAAAAGCGCGCCGGGCCTTCGGCCGCAAACAAAAAGGAGAGAATCTATGAGCAAGACCGACAAGCAGGACCGCCCGAAGAAACGTCGGGGCGATCGCCGCGACGCGACGCTTGTGCGCGACACGGATACCATGCACAAGTTCATGCCGTATCTGATCCCCGGCAGATGCAACAACGAAGCGTTCATTGAAGAGTTCATCGATCTTGAACAGATCAACGCGTTTTTGGAAAAGAAAAACGCGTCCGATCCGGAATACCGCTACACGCTGTTCCACGTGATCGCCGCGGCGATCGCCAAGGTCTTCTATTTAAGGCCGCACATGAACCGCTTTTACGCGGGCGACCGGCTTTATCAGCGCGACCGGATCGTCTTGTCGTTCGTGGCAAAGCGCCGCTTTTCGGATAACGGCGAGGAGGCGCTCATCTTCCTGCCCTGCGACGAAAACACCACGGTCGATACCGTGCACGACGACATTTGCAAAAAGGTTTCCCGCGTGCGCGAGGGCGGCGAGCAGGATCACTCCACCGATATGATGGACATCCTCGTGAAATTCCCGCGCTTTATTCTGCGCCTCATCCGCCGGCTTCTGTACTGGACGTATTATCACGACTGGACGCCGAACGACCTGACCAGCGAGGATCCGTATCAGGCGAGCGTGTTCATTTCCAATTTGGGCTCGATCAAGCTCAACGCGGCGTATCACCATCTGACCAACTGGGGCTCCAACTCCGTGTTCGCCGTGATCGGCAAAAAGGGTCAGTACGTCACGGTCAACGACGACGGCAAGGCGGAGATCCGCGAACAGGTCAAGATCGGGATCACCTTGGACGAGCGCATCGCGGACGGCTATTATTACGCCAAAACGATCAAATTGCTCCGATATCTCCTGCACCATCCCGAAATTTTAGAATTACCGGCAAAAGAGGAAGTTGATTATGAGTGAAACCGCATTGAAAGCCCCCTGGCTCAAATCCTACGGCGTCGTGCCGCACACTTTGGATTACCCGGACATCTCCATGGTGGAGAACGTGTTCGCCGCGGCGCGCAAAACGCCGGACAACTTCGCGTATGAATTCATGGGCACGGAAGTCAGCTTCCGCGAGTTTACCCGCCAGATCCACCTGACCGCAAAGGCGTTCTGCGCCGCCGGCATCAAGCCGGGCGACAAGGTCACCATCTGTCTGCCGAACTGCCCGCAGGCGCTCATGTGCTTCTACGCCGTCAACCTGATCGGCGCGGTCGCCAACATGATCCATCCCCTCTCCAGCGAGGGCGAGATCGTGTTCTACTTGAAAGACTCGAATTCCGTGGCGGCGATCACCTTGAATCAGTTTTACGGCAAGTGGGAAGCGGTGCGCCGCGAGGTCGATCTGAAAACGCTCATCATCACCTCCGTCGGCGACGTGTTGAGTGGCCCGCTGAAGCTCGGCTTCTACGTGACCCAGGGCCGCAAGATCCCGCCGATCCCCGAAGACGCGCCGATCATCTGGTGGAAAGATTTCCTGCGCGCCGGCCGGGACTGGCTCGGGAACTACGAGGTCAAAAAGAAAGGCGCGGATCCCGCCGTCATCCTTTACAGCGGCGGCACCACCGGCAAGACCAAGGGCATCCTGCTTTCCAATCTGAATTTCAACGCGCTCGCCATGCAGACCGTGGCGATGGGCAACTGCTTCTTCGAGGGCGGCAGTATGCTCGCCGCCATGCCGATGTTCCACGGCTTCGGGCTCGGCGTGAATATCCATACCGCGCTCTGCGCGGGCGGCAAATGTATTTTGATCCCGCGCGTGAACGTCAAGACCTACGCGAAAATGCTGCGCACCAAAAAGCCCAACGTCATCGCGGGCGTCCCCACGCTCTACGAGGGGATCCTGCGCAATAAGGATATGGACGGCGTGGATCTGTCCTGCCTGACCGGCGTGTTCTCCGGCGGCGACTCGCTGTCCGTGGAACTGAAAAAGAAGTTCGACAAGTTTTTGCTCGATCACAAAGCAAGCGTGCGCATCCGCGAGGGCTACGGCACCACCGAGTGCGTGACCGCCTCCTGCCTCACGCCGTACCACATTGAGCGCGAAGGCTCCATCGGTCTGCCGTTCCCGGATACGTATTATAAGATCGTGAAGGTCGGCACCACCGAGGAGGTCCCCTACGGCGAAGAGGGCGAGATCACCCTGACCGGCCCGACGCTGATGATCGAATACTGCAACCAGCCCGAAGAGACCGCCAACACCTTGAAACAACACGCCGACGGCAGGACCTGGCTGCACACCGGCGACCTCGGCACCATGGACGAGGACGGCTTCGTTTATTTCCATCAGCGCATCAAGCGCATGATCATCTCCTCCGGCTACAACGTGTACCCCTCGCAGATCGAAAACGTGATCGACGGGCATGAAGACGTGCTGATGAGCTGCTGCATCGGCGTGCCGGATCCGTACCGGATGCAGAAGGTCAAAGCGTTCGTGATGCTGAAACCCGGCGTGAAGAACACGCCGGAGGTCATCGAATCCATTATGGCGCTCTGCCGCAAGAATATCGCCAAATACGCCCTGCCCTACGAGATCGAGGTGCGCGATACTCTGCCGAAGACCCTGGTCGGCAAGGTCGCCTACCGTGAGCTCGAGGCGGAAGAGGAAGCCAAACGCAACGCGCAAAAGGTATCCTCCGCCGAAGAGGGCAAGTCCGAATAAGAAGCAAAGCGAAAAACGCGCGGCGACCGCCGCGCGTTTTTCCGTTCGCGCAGCGGTTGACAAGCGCGGAAAAGTCCGTTATAATCGGGACGGAATCGTGCAAAACAGAAAGGATAGTACTATGAGAACAGCGATCGTCGGCATCAACTGGGGCGACGAGGGCAAGGGCCGCATGGTGGACCTTCTCGGCCGGGAATATGACGTGGTGGTGCGCTATCAGGGCGGCAATAACGCGGGTCACACCGTGATCAACGAGCGGGGCAAATTCATCTTGAATCTGCTGCCGAGCGGGATTTTACGACCGGAATGCGTCAACGTGATGGGCCCCGGTATGGTGATCGATTTAGAGCATTTGAACGGCGAGCTTGCGCGCTTGAAGGAAAAGGGCGTCGAGGTCACGCCGGACCGGCTCAAGATCTCGGACCGCGCCGTGATCTGTATGCCCTATCACAGACAGCTCGACGTTCTGGAAGAAGAACGCCTTGCCGATAAAAAGTTCGGCTCCACCCGCCGCGGGATCGGTCCCGTGTACGGGGATAAATATATGAAAAAGACCCTGCGCATGGGCGATCTGTTCCAGGAAGAAAAGCTGATGCAGCGCTTGATCGACATCGTGGAATGGCGTAATCTGACCGTCGTCGGCGGTTACGGCGCGCGGGCGATCAGCGCGGACGAGACCTACGAGTGGCTGATGCGCGAGGGCGGCAAGCTCAAAGACTATATTTGCGATACCACGCGGTATCTGGAGCAGGCGGACAAAGCCGGCAAGAACGTTCTTTTTGAAGCGCAGCTCGGCGTGCTGCGCGACGTTGATTTCGGCATCGTGCCCTATACCTCTTCTTCTCCCACGATCGCGTCCTACGCGCCGATCGGCGCGGGCGTGCCCTTTTTGCCGCTCGACAAGACCGTGGGCATCATCAAGGCCTATTCCTCCTGCGTGGGAGAGGGCCCCTTCACCGCCGAGCTTTTCGGCGAGGAGGGCGACCGCTTGCGCGAGGCGGGCGGCGAATACGGTGCGGCGACGGGCAGACCCCGCAGGGTCGGCGGCTTCGACGTGGTGGCGTCCCGCTACGGCGTGAAGATGCAGGGCGCAACGACGCTTGCCTTAACGAAGATGGACGTTTTGTCGTATCTGGACAAGATCCCGGTCTGCGTCGCCTACGAGATCGACGGCAAGCGCACAAACGAATTCCCCTACGGCGAGGAGCTGCTGCGCGCAAAGCCGGTCTATGAGTATTTCGACGGGTTCCATACGGATATTTCCGCCTGCCGGTCGATCGAAGAGCTGCCGGAAAACGCGGTGAAGTATCTGCGCTATATCGAAAAAGAAATGGGCGTGCCGGTGGAATACCTTTCCGTCGGCGCGGACCGCGACGCCTATATCAAGCTGTTCTGAAAGGATCGTCTATGCGCGATTATCGGATCGAGTGCGAAAAACGGATCGCTTATATCCGCGCGAAATTGGAAGAAGCGCACGCTCGCGGCGTCGTGTTCGGCAACTCCGGCGGCAAGGACAGCGCGCTTTGCGGCATTCTGTGCAAGCTTGCCTGCGAAAACACCGTCGGCGTGCTCTTGCCCTGCGCGTCCAAGCAGAATTACGGCAAGGATACGGAAGACGCGCTCGCGCTTGCGAGCCGCTTCGGGATCGAAACCCGCGTCGTGGATCTGACGCGCGTCAAGGAAGCGATGTTAGACGCGGTATCGGCTGCGGCGTCGGTCACCGCGGACGGGGATAAAAACCTGCCGCCGCGTTTGCGCATGGCGGCGCTCTACACGATCGCGGCAAGCGAGGGCAGACTCGTTTGCGGCACCGGGAACCGCAGCGAGGCGTATCTCGGCTATTTCACCAAATGGGGCGACGGCGCGTACGATTTCGATCCGATCGCGGATCTGACCGTAAGAGAGGTCTATGAGTTTTTGCGCTATCTCGGCGCGCCGGAGTCGATCCTTGAAAAAGCGCCGAGCGCGGGGCTTTTCGACGGTCAGACCGACGAGGGAGAGCTCGGCTTTTCCTACGAAACGCTCGACGCGTATCTGTTGGACGGCGTCGTTCCCGAGAAGAAAGCTTTGGAGCGCATCGAGCACTTGCACAAAACAAGCGCGCATAAACGCGCGCTGCCCTCGAAATATCAGGAGTCGGATCTGTAAAAAAGGCGCCTGCCGCGTTTTTTCGCGGCGGGCGTTTTTGCTTTTTGAGAGGAGAACACCATGATCTGTTTTCGTTCGGACTACAGTCAGGGCGCGCACCCGGAGGTTTGGAAGGCGCTTGCCGAAAGCAATTTCGAGCATACGGACGGCTACGGCCTGGACGCGCATTGCGAAACCGCGGCAGGGCTTATCAAGGATCTGATCGGCAAACCGGACTGCGCCGTGCATTTCATGGTCGGCGGCACGGCGTGCAATCTCTGCGTGATCGCCGCCGCGCTCAAGCCTTACGAAGCCGTGATCGCCGCCGAAACGGGGCACGCCTACGTGCACGAAACGGGCGGCGTGGAGGCGACCGGCCACCGCGTGATCCCGGTCAAGGCGCCGGACGGAAAACTGACGCCGGAGTCGATCGCGCAGGCGCAAAGCACGGGCGAGGACGAACACACGCCCCTGCCGAAACTCGTTTATCTCTCGCAGCCGACCGAGCTCGGCACGCTCTATCGGGCGTCCGAGCTTCGGGCGATCAGCGAATATTGCCGTGCAAACGGGCTTTATCTGTATCTGGACGGCGCGCGGCTTGCCTGCGCGCTGACGGCAAAGGAAAACGACCTGTCTCTGTCCGATCTCGCGCGGCTTTGCGACGCGTTTTATCTGGGCGGTACGAAAAACGGCGCGCTCTTCGGCGAGGCGCTCGTGATCATAAACGAAGAGATCAACGATCATTTCCGCTGGATCGTCAAGCGATCCGGCACGCTTCTTGCCAAGGGAAGACTGATCGGCGTGCAGTTTGAAGCCTTGCTTTCCGGCGGCAAGGACTGTCTGTGGCTTCGGATCGCAAAAAAAGAAAACGCCGTCGCGCAGATCCTGCGCGAGGGCTTGGGCTCCCTCGGCGTTTCCTTTTACGCAAACAGTCCGACCAACCAGGTCTTTCCCGTGTTGCCGGAAAAACTGGTCGAGCGTATGAAAGAGGATTTCTTTTTCTACGAATGGGCAAAGCCGCAAAACGGGCGCGTCGCCCTGCGGCTCGTCACGGGCTGGGGCAGCACGGAAGCGGAAGCGGACGCCTTTGTAAGCACCGTGCAAACGGGGCTTGAACCGTAACCGGAGGGACCGTTATGGAGATCGACCGTAAACTCAAGGCCGCGATCGCCGCGCGTCACAGCGTGCGCGCGTTTTCGGATCGCCCGATCGAGCCGGCGCAGATCGAAGAATTGCGGCGCAAGATCGATTCGATCAACGCGCAGACCGGGTTTCATTTCGCGCTTTGTCTTGACGAGCCGGAGGCGTTTTGCGCAAACAAGCCGCATTACGGCGCCTTTTCCAACTGCCGCAACTATTTCGCGCTCGTCGCCCCGAAGCGCGGCGCGGGGGAGCGCGTGGGCTATTACGGGGAAATGCTCGTCCTGCTCGCGCAAACGCTCGGTCTGAACACCTGCTGGGTCGCGCTGACCTATGAAAAAGCAAAGGTCGCCTGTCCGGTCTTGGAAAACGAAAAGGTACACGATCTGATCGCGCTCGGGTACGGAACGACGCAGGGCGTGCAGCACAAAAGCCGCGATATCAAGCACGTGTCCAACGTAACCGAAACCTCGCCCGACTGGTTCCGGGCGGGCGTGCAGGCGGCGCTCGACGCCCCGACGGCGATCAATCAGCAGCGCTTTTATCTCGAATGGCTCGGGGATAACCGCGTGCGCGCAAAGGCGCTCCTCGGGCCCTGCTCCAAGACCGATCTCGGCATCGTCAAGCTGCATTTCGAGCTCGGCGCGGGAAGAGAAAACTTCACCTGGGCGTAAAAGAAATGAAACGAAAAAACCGCCGAAGCGAACGCTTCGGCGGTTTTTTGATCGGGATCAAAGGTTTATTCGTCTTTTCCGTTTTTGAGGTGATAGAGCTTTTTGGCAAGGCGATACAGCTTGCCGGATTCGTAATAGCGGAGGCTCGCTTCCGCCTGCGCAAGGCGCTCGGAAAGCTCTTGGTTCCGCGATACCAGATCCGCGTTCTCCGCCTCCAGCTGTTTGGCGCGGGCGACGAGCGTCGGGTTTTCGTTGAGCAGGGTATAGAAGCGGTCTTTTAACAGAGCATGCAGCGCAAGATACCGGTCGTCCTGCGTACCGTCGATATAACTTTTGACCACCTCGGCAAATTCTTTTGCGGGATGATCGGAATAGATAAAGGTCTGTTTTGCCCAGGCGCGCTGCGCGGCGTTCAGTTCGGGATCCTGCGCGTCGGACAGCGTTTTTAACAGCTTTTCCGGGTCGTTTGTGTAGGGCAAAAGTCCTTTTTCAAAGAGCTTGTATTGCAGGGTGTCAAAGCCGCCGATCCGGTTTTTGTTGATCTCGTCGCAGAACAACGCCACGGGGATGCCGAGATACAGCGCGTCGAACACGCTCCCGGACGCGTCGGTCAGCACGATGTCCGCGATCTCGAGCAGCTCCGCAAGGCTCTTGTGCGAATCGTAAAACTCGTCCGAAGACGCCCGCAGGCGCTCCGCGCGCTCTTTTTCATTGACCAAAAAGTTCGTGCCGTGATGCACCTTTGAGATCACGTAATAGTGTTCTTTGAGTTCGTCCAATAAGGGCAGGATGCGTTCGATCGAGCAGTTGTCGCCGTAGGTCGGCAGATAAACGAGCGTCGGCTTTTCGCGCTCGATCTTTCGTTTGGTGAAATGCTCGTATTTCAGATCCCCGACCGGAAAGGTCTTGCCGTAGGCGCTCAAAAAGGCGGATTCCAGCGTGCCGGAACAAAGGATCGCGTCGTACATCAGGTACTTTTCCGGAACGTAAACGATATTCGGCTTGGTGGACAGGAGGGTGTAACGATACCGTAAGAGATATTTGTGCCGGATCGGCATTCCGCAGGGATAGGGTTCTAACAGGACTTTGTAAAAATCATCGTTTGCCGAACGGAAAACCGGATAGCCTTCTTTTTGCAAAATGTTCTGCAAGTCTTCTGTCATAGCATCAAACCCGTCGCCTGCTGCAAAGGTGGGAATGAAAAAGTCCGTGCAAAAGCCTTGCCGGATCAATTCATCTACGGCGGGTTTTACGTTTACGAACTGAATATAGTTGACAACGATGACAGCAAGATCTTTTTCCATGGCATTCTCCCGGACGCTGCAGAGGTGAAGGGTGAGTTATTCGTGTTCCCGGATCATTTGCAGGATCGCGCGGGTTTTTTCGGACCAGTCGTTTTCGCGCGCCTCTTTTTCGAGTAAGGCGAGATACTCGGCGTCGCCTCGTTTTTGATACGCTTCCTCGAGCTTTTGCAAAAATTCGTCGTGGGAGTGCGCGATCAACACGGACTCGTATTTGCGGCACTCGTCCATATCGCTTGTGACGATCGGTTTGGAAAGCGCCATATACTCAAAGAGTTTCAGGGGGCTCGTCGCGCGGGTGATGTCGTTTAGAACGAAGGGGATCGTTAAAATATCGATCGCGGCGGCGTAGTTTTTCAAAACCGAATAGTCGCGCGGACCCAAGAAAAACACGTTTTTCAAGTCGCCGATCCCGCTTTGATCGAAACTGTCGTCGTATTTGATGCCGAGTAAGATCACGGTATAACGGTCGGTCGCGTCGAGCTTGCGGATCAGTTCGTAATCGAACCAGCTCGCAAGCGCCCCGTAGTAGCCGACCGTGATCTTGCCGGAGTTTTTGGCTTTGAGAAAGTCTTCGTCAAAGGCAAAATCCGGATCCAAAGCCTTGAAAAACGCCGCGTCCACGCCGTTGGTCGCCAGCACGCTGTTTTGCGTCCCGCGGTGCTCGAACACGTCCTCGCCGAGCGCCTTTGCGGAATAGACCACGAACACCTCCGGCGTCTGCATGGCAAATTCATACTTGTCGATGATGTTCTGCGGCAGCGTTGAGGTGCCGGCAAGCTCCGGGGAGAGATGGTCGATATATTCGTAGAGAAAGCCGTAGCCCGCGGCCATATAGTCCTTGATGTTCTGTACGCTCAGTTTCCAGTCCGTGGAATAAAGCTGTACGTATTTCGGGCACTCGATTTCGGCAAGCTTTTTTTCCAGCATCCGGCGCAGCAGCACGTTGTTGAAATTGAACAGGTACAGACCCTCCGCCTGCTTTGCCAGCGTTTTCACGCGGTCGGTCATGGTGGTGACCTCGTAAAACACAAGGCAGCCGTTTTTGGATAAGTTGTTCGCGATATGCTGCGGACGCTGGAAGAGCGGCACGTGGTAACCGAAGCTCGAACGCCATAAGACCACGCGCTCGTAGTCGCCGCTTAAGATCCGGTCCAGCTCTTTTCGGTATTTGCGCGGGCAAAACAGCACGGCGAAACTGACCTTGTCAAAATAGTTCGCTACGATATAGGCGTAAAGCTTTTTGACAAAGCCGAAAAAACCGTATTTCTTGAACACGCTTGCCAGTTTGGAAAATTTTTCTTTCATCCGTTCCGTCAGACAGTCTTGTGAGGCGATTGAAAACGGTTATTGGCTTAACTTTTGATACAGGTCGCTTGCCATGATCATGCAGTCTTCCATGGAACAATAGGTCCAGGCGCCGTAACGGCCGATCGAAAAGACGTTTTCGCGGTTGAGTTCTTCAAACAGCAAGCGGATCGCTCGATCGGTATCTGCGTTAATATGGACGTATGCGGGATCCATCAGGATGGTCTGACTGGCAATCAGACGCGCATCTTTGTCCATAATCCCGGTTTTCACCAGGTTTTCCAAGGTGTCGCGCAATTGAGCCTTTTCATCCACGACGCCGTTTTTCGGATAGCCGATCTCGATATAAAGACTCGCGTTTTTCTTGCCTAAAATGTGGTTGTAAAAGCCGACTCGATAAAAATTGACTTGTTTATCCGGCACGTAGATCCAGTGCTCGCTTGTCAGATTCGCCGGTCGGTCGTAACCGAGGTTGAACACAAGAACCTTGTTATAGGAAAGATTACGGGCTACACCGAGACAATCCTCGCGGCCGGTGAGGGGGAGAAAATGATTGAGCGGGGCGGTATTGATCAGATAATCGTAGGAGATCTCGGAACCGTCGCGCAGAGTCACGGTCTTTTTTGATACGTCTGCCCGGCACACCTCCGAACCAGTGCGGACGACCCCTTCCGGCAGTGCGTTTTTTAAAAGAGCCACGAAAAAGCCCGCGCCCCGCTTCGGATATAAAAACGTATCGTTATACGAGGTGTTTTTCGCCTTTTTCATATTCAGAACGATTTGTTCTTTGTTCGCGTAAGGGAAGAATCGTCCCATCGCATCCTTGTCGAGCGCGGTAAGATCGACGGCATACAGCTTTTCGTTGTAAGGACGCAAAAATTTTTCCACGATGGATTTGCCGAACTTGCCGTAAAGCATATCTGAAAAATTGTCGTAATCATCCTTTTCCGTTTTAGAGAAAAGGTCGTACAAACAATCGATGAACTCGTCTTTTTCCAGCTGATGGATATTCATCTGGAACGGGTAATCGATCAGTTTTCCGCGATAGAGGATCTTCGTGCACTTTTCTTGATGAACCAGATCGGATTCTTTGATCTTGGAGAGGAAAAAGTTTTTCCAGCGTTCTGTTTTGAAATGGAAAAAGTGTCCGGCATAATCCCAAACAAAATCGCCCTCGATTTTTGTTTTGCAATAGCCGCCCGCTTCCCGATCCTTTTCCAGAACCAGGCAATCGCGTCCTTGCGCGGCGTTGGCAAACGCAAGCCCTGAAATGCCGCCTCCCAAAACGAGATATTTCACATGTTCCATATCGGTTTTATAACCTTTCTGTTACAAAGCCGTCGAAATCCTTTGCGACTTTGACCGCGTCGTACTCGGCAAGCGCGCTTGGATCCGGCGAACAAACCTTGTTTTCATAAACGAACAGATAAAGGAAATTCTTGATTTCTTCCGGGCTGTAGGAAAGTGCGGGGACGCAAAGCTTACTTAAAATCTCAGCGCTGGGACCTTCTCCCATGGTGATCCCGCAGATCGGTTTGCCGGCGCCCATGTAATCCGCGAGCTTTGCGGCAAAAAAGATATTATGATCTAAAATCGGGTGGAGGTTGGCGTCGATCAGCAGATTCAGATCCGCGTCTTGCATGATTTTCAGGCTTTCCCGATAGGAAACCGGTTTTTTGATTTTGATGAAATCAAAAAGCTCTTCGTTCAGAATATAGACTTTTTCCTGATCGGAAAGGCTTCCGTAAAAGAACACTTCCAGCTTTTCGGGAAGATCTTGCATTTGTTCTTTTAATTCTTTGCAGGCAACCAAAAACGAATGCGGGGTCCGGATGTCATCCAGAGAGCCAATGTAAACGACGCGCTTTTTGGTGTGATCAGAAACCCCGCTTTCTTCTTTTGGAGGATACAGGCTTTTGTCAAAACTGTGCGGAAGAACCAACGCCTTTTGGAGCATCTGTTCTCCATACGCGGAAAGCATGTATTCTTTTTGCTGTTCGCTGTTGCAAAGCACGCAGTCACAGTTTTCGAGCACCTTGCGCTGAAAAACGCGATCGCGTTTTAAGGGCTTGATTTCCCGGGCATAACGACGCTTCCAAAGCAAGTTGCGGAGTACCCGCATCGGGGAAAGCATCTGCTTGAGACTCATGTGCGTTTCGTATCTTGCCTTGAGCGAAAACGGCGAGGTGCGCGTGAAGCATTTGAGCACGAAGGGATTGTCTGCGATCGGGTCGCCGAAAGAGGCGATCCAACGGATCGAGGGCTTGAGCTCTTTGATTTTTAGGCCGACTTCATGGGACGTGGGAGGCATGGAGCGCGTCATGAGAATATCGTATTCGTCGGCGTGCGCGGCAAAATATTTGACGACCTCGTCTTTCCAGCTTTCCAAATCGGAGCAAGACAGGGAGATGCGGCGCACGTGGTCCGGTTCGGGAAATCCGTTGTCCAGTCCGTAGGACCAGGATTCCACAGAGGACTGCGTGCAAACGTCATAAAGCAGATTTGAGTTCTTGAGCAACTTATAGGTTACAAGCCCCTCGGAGGAATTGATGGGCGGATAAAACCAGCTAACGACAAGAATCCTTTTCATGTTCAGTTTCCTCTGTGTTTGATGATCCGGGCGAGTTGCAAGCATTTTTTCCAAAGTCTGCTGCTGACTTTGACGCCCTTGAATTTGCTTTTGCGGTTATAGCGGATATAAGCCATCGTGTTCAGCGCATCATAGAGCGTCGGATTTGTTTCCAGCAGATACCGATCGAATTCCGTGATTTCCCGGTAAGCGCGACGATGGTCTTTGTCATACTCACAGTAAATAGTGTAGTGCGTGTTCAGGGTATAGACCAAGATCGCTTGAAGATATTCGCGTTTGTTGCCGGAGAGATCAGGGCTTTTTTTCGTATAAAAATCCACGATCCAATGGACCATTTTTTTGTGGTGGTCTTGATTGCGCACAAAATTGGTAAGGTTCATGCTTTGGTCGGGGCGACCGATAAAGTAGCGATATACGTCCAAATCGTAGTAGGTGAAAGTGCAAAGCTCGGTAATGGGCACGACGTTGAATTGCATATCGACGTAAAAGGTTTTTTCCAAAAGCGACAGTCCGGATTTTTTCAGAAGTTCCGTTTTGTAGGCGGTAGTCGCCATCACAAAATATTCGCCTTGCAGAAGATCAAGATCGAACTTGTCGAACTCATAGGTTTTTCCGTCTTGCAGTTTGGGATAGCTGAAAAATTCAGAACGGGACTCATATACGAACTCTTTGCGATAGTTGCAGATCACGGCGTCTGCATCCTCGGTTTTCAGGCGCTGCATATAAGCCTTGAAATCAACAATGTCAAACCAGTCGTCGCTGTCCAACACGCGAAAATATTTGCCGGTCGCTAGGCTTAAGCCGGTGTTGATCGTGGATCCGTGGCCGCCGTTTTCCTTGCGGATCACTTTGATGCAGTCGGGCAGGCGGGCGGCGTATTCGTCGGCGATCTCTGCGGAGGCGTCAAGACTGCCGTCACTTACGACCAAAACCTCAAGTTCGGAACGCAGCTCTTCCAGAGCAACGGAATCCAGACAGCGGCGGATATACTTTTCGGTATTGTAGGTGGGAACAACCACGGTTAATAACTTCATAAGCGATCCTTGTTTTCGATTATTTTTGGCCCATGAATTCGGTATAGCGTTTACAAAGGTCCTTTGGATCCCCGATATCGACGACCTTGCCGTGGTCGAGCCAGACCACGCGGTCGCAGAGCTTTTCGATCTGCGCAAGCGAGTGCGACACGAACAGCACCGTGGTGCCGCCCCGGATCATGGAGAGCATCTTTTCCTCGCTCTTTTTCTGGAAGGCGATATCGCCGACGGACAAGATCTCGTCCACGATCAGGATCTCCGGATCCACGAGCGTTGCGATCGAAAAAGCGAGCCGCGCGACCATACCGGAGGAAAAATTCTTGACCGGCACGTCGATAAAGTCCCAAAGCTCGGCAAAGTCCATGATCTCGTTGAAGCGGCCTTCCAGAAACTCTTTGGAATAGCCCATAACCGCGCCGTTCAAATACACGTTTTCTTTGGCGGTCAGATCCGGGTCAAAGCCTGCGCCGAGCTCGATCATCGGGCAAACGGTGCCAAAGGCGTTGACCGCGCCGCGGGTGGGCTTCATCACGCCCGCCACGTTTTTGAGCATCGTGGATTTGCCCGCGCCGTTGGCGCCGATCAGCCCCACGACCTCGCCCTTATGCACGTCAAAGGTCACGTCGGAAAGCGCCCAGAAATCCTTTTTCTCTTTTTTCGCCTTGCGTTTGGAGGGGGAGAGCAGGTCGATGAGCGCCTGCTTGAAGGAAAAGTTCTTTTCGATCCCCAAATTGAAGCGCATGGACACGTGATCCACGCGAACCATCACGGTATCTGTACTCACGGCGGCCCCCTTTACACGTAGTAGATGAATTTGTCCTGGTTTTTGCGGAACACGAGCGCGCCGAACAAAAAGGCGCCGATCGCCCACAAAAAGCACCACAAAAACGCCGTGGGCGGCGGGCACATACTCACGCCCGCGGGGCAAACGACGGTCTGCCCCAACAGGTTGGTAAAGGTCATCTCGTTGGTCGGCCCCTGGATGCAGAGCCGCGCGAAGGTGAGAAACTGATATAAGGGATTGATCCGCAGGATCTGCCCGATCACCGGGTGATTCGCGGTCACGCTCGACAGATCGTACATGATCGGCGTCAAATACATCCACAGCGTCGTGACAATGCCGTAGATATAGAACATATCGCGGAAAAAGATCGCGATCGTCGAAAGCAGGAAGCCCATGCCGACCGTGAAGAAGAACAGGCAGACAAACGCAAAGGGCAGCCACAGATAGTTCCAGGTGATCGGCGTGCCGGTGAACACGATGACCGCCGTCAGCGGGATCAGCGTGAGTAAAAAGTTGATCCCGACGAACAGGCATTTGGAAAGCGGGAAAATGTATTTCGGGATATAGACTTTATTGATGAGCGAGAAGTTCGCCACCACGCTGCTCATCGACAGGTTGGACGCCTCCGTGTAGTAGTTGAACATCACAAGGCCTACCTGCAAATACACGAGGTAGTCCACGTTTTCCGTATGGAACTTGAAAAACTGCGAAAAGATGATCGCCATCACGGCCATCATCAAAACCGGGTATAACAGGCTCCACAGCACGCCCAAGACCGAGCGCTTGTATTTGACCTTGAAGTCGCGGCTCACCAGCTCCTTCAATAAGAAGGAGTAGCGTTTCAGATTAAGGAAAATGCTTTTCAAGCCGCGCGCGGGGATCGCCGTTTGTGAGGTATCCAAAACCGTCCTCCGTCAAAATAAAAATCGTGAAAATATTTTACTAAAATCAGGCCTTTTTGTCAACCGTGCCGAGCGTCAGATCGTAGCTGTCCGTGATCTGCGCACAGATCTCCTCGTCCGGCACGTCGCCGGAAAGCAGGATCGTGTTCCAATGCACCCGGTTCATGTGCCAGGCGGGCGTCAGATCGCGAAACGAATTGCGTAAAACGCGGGAAAGCTCCGGATCCTGTTTGAGATTGATATAGGCCTTGCCCTCGCGGTGATAGAACAGCAAAAACCACTTGCGGCTCTTTTTATGACGGCACACGAGATAATCGCCCTCGCGAAAGGGGCGGTCGGTCTGCGTGTCTGAAAGCGAGGCGCAGAATGAAAAGAGTTCGGGCTCGGTCATAAAATCCGATTCCTTTCCGATTTCGGAAACATAAGCGTTTTTTCTATTATAACACAGAAAAGATTTTTTGGAAAACCCTTGACAAACGCGCGGTAAAATGCTATATTTTGAGCAAATCAAACGCGATGACGCGGACAAGAGATCCGAATTTCTTCCTCCAGAGAGCCGTCGGTCGGTGCAAGACGGCGGAAGAACCGGGTTTCACTCACCGCCGAGCGGCCGTGCCAAACGAGTTTTTCTAATAGGTGCGGACGGGTCGTCCCGTTACAGACGGGGGCATTGCCGGATGCCCGTCAAGCGGGCGCGCACGCGCCAAGAAGAGTGGTACCGCGGAAGCGATCGCTTTCGTCTCTTTGGGAAAAAGAGCGAAAGCGTTTTTTATTGTATCAAAAAGGAGAATCACATGAAACTTGCCTTTTCCACCGTCGGCTGTCCGGGCTTTTCCTGGAACGAGATCTGCTCCATGGCGCAGGACCTCGGCTTTTCCGGGGTCGAGCTGCGCGGCCTCGGCGAGGAGATCTTCCGCGGAAAAGACGCTTTTTCCGATGAAAAACTCCCGAAAACGCGGGAAAAACTGGCGTCTTTGGGGCTTTCGATTCCCTGCATCTCCACCGGGACCAGCCTGCGTGACGCCGCCGATCGCCCCGCGGCGATCCGCGAGATCCGGGAGGACATCGCGCTTGCCGAAAAGCTGAACGCGCCGTATATCCGCGTGCTCGCGGACCGGCACGCGGCGCCGGAATGCGAGGTGGACGACGAGGCGATCCGCCAAGCCTTGATCGAGCTTTGCCCCGAGGCGGAGCGCGCGGGCGTGACGCTGCTTTTGGAAACCAACGGCGTTTACGCCGATACCGCGCGGCTTTCCCGCCTGCTTGCCGGCATCCCGAGCGACGCGGTCGGCGCCCTCTGGGACGCGCATCACCCGTATCGCTTCTTCGGCGAGTCGCCCGCGCAGACCGTGGAGCATCTGGGCGCTTTGATCAAGCACGTGCATATCAAGGATTCCGTGCTGCGCGGCGGCCGCGTCACCTATAAAATGATGGGAGAGGGCGATCTGCCGGTAAACGAGATCATGGCGAGCCTGTCCAGCATCAATTACGAGGGTCACGTCACGCTCGAATGGGTCAAGAGCTACACGCCGGATCTGGAAAACGCGGCGGTCGTGTTCCCGCAGTTTATCCACTATATGAGTGCTTTTCCGGAGGTGGAATTCAACCAGACGGTCCAGGCGACTGCCGATCGCGCCGACGAGTTTACCTCCGTGCCGC
>CADBPF010000054.1 GCA_902796545.1 uncultured Ruminococcus sp.
CTCTTTCTCTTTTGCAAATTCGCGGTCGTGGAACAGAAATTCGCGGAGGGTGTCGATCAGGTCGGCGCCGGGTTCGAGGCGCAGGTTGAGGCGGGGGTGTTCGCCGCGGGAAACGAAGAAGCGTTTGCCGTAGAGCGCCGAGAAAAGCGCGCAGAGCTCCTCGTCGGGTTTCGGGATAAAGAAAGCGAGGGTGCGATCCAGCACGGAGACTTTTTCAAAGCCGCATTCGGCGGCGCCGCGGCGCAGCTCGGCGACGAGAAACAGGTTTTCCGCCTCCTCGGGCAGCGGCCCGAAGCGGTCTTGCAGTTCCTCGCGCAGATCCGCGTCCTCCGTTTCGTTTTGCAGGGCGGAAAAGCGTTTATAGAGGGCGATGCGGTCGGCGGCGGCAGGGACGTAGGCCTCGCTCAAACGGGCGCGGATCGGCAGGTCGATCAGGCAATCCGCGCGCTCACGCACCGCTTCTCCGCGCTGTTCGAGGACGGCGTCGGACAGCAGGCGCAAATAGAGATCGTAACCGATCTTTTCCAGATGCCCGCTTTGCTCGGCGCCGAGCAGACTGCCCGCGCCGCGCAGCTCCAGATCGCGCATGGCGAGCTGAAAGCCGCTGCCGAAGCGGGTGAATTCGCGGATCGCCCGCAGGCGTTTTTCGGCAAGCTCGGGCAGGGCGCGGTTGGCGGGATAGGTGAAATAGGCGTAGGCTTTGCGCCAGCTTCTGCCGACTCTGCCGCGCAGCTGGTGCAGCTGCGACAGTCCGAGCCGCTCGGCGTGTTCGACGATGAGCGTGTTCGCGTTCGGCAGGTCGATCCCGGTCTCGATGATCGTGGTGCAGACGAGCAGGTCGATCTTGCCCTCCGAGAGCTCCTGCCAGAGCGAGGCGATTTCTCCCTTGTCCATCCTGCCGTGCGCGGCGCGCACTCTGGCGCGCGGATGGCGCGATTGCAGGCTTGCCGCCTTGCCGTAGAGCCGTTCGATGTTGTTGATGAGATAAAAGATCTGCCCGCCGCGGCCGAGCTCGCGCGCGATCGCGGCGTCGATCAGGGCTTCGTCGTAAGGCGAAACGAAGGTTTCCACGGGGCGGCGGTCGCCGGGCGCTTCTTCCAGAAGGGACAGGTCGCGCACCCCGGACAGCGCCATGTTGAGCGTGCGCGGGATCGGGGTCGCGGTGAGGGTCAGAACGTCCACGTTGGCGCTGATCTGTTTGAGCCGCTCCTTGTGCGCCACGCCGAAGCGCTGTTCCTCGTCCACGGTCAAAAAGCCCAGGTCGCGGAATTTCAGATCTTTTTGCAAGAGCGCGTGCGTGCCCACGACGATATCGCAGGCGCCGGTTTTCAGATCCTCTTTGACGCGCGCCTTTTCTTTCGGCGTGCAGAGCCGCGAGAGCATTTCGATCTTGACGGGATAGCCGCGAAAACGGGCTTTCACGGTGCGGAAATGCTGTAAGCAGAGCAGCGTGGTCGGGGCGAGGATCGCCGCCTGTTTGCCGTCCATCACGCACTTGAACACGCCGCGCAGGGCGACTTCCGTTTTGCCGAAGCCCACGTCGCCGCACAGCAGGCGGTCCATCGGGCGGTCGGATTCCATATCCCGCTTGATCTCGCGCGTTGCCTCGAGCTGACCGGGCGTTTCCTCAAATTCAAAGTTGTCCTCGAACTCCTGCTGCCAGGGCGAATCGGGCGAAAAAGCGTATCCGGGGCTGTTTTGCCGGATCGAATAGAGCTTCACGAGCTCTCTTGCGAGCTCCTTTGCCGCGCCCTTGGCGCGGCGCTTGGTTTCTTTCCATTGGGGCGAGCCCATGTGCGAGAGCGCGATCTGCCCGTCCGCGCCGCGGCCGACGTATTTGGACACGGGCGCGAGGTTCGAGCAGGGCACGTAAAGCAGGTCGCCGCCGGCGTAACGCAGCTTGAGAAAATCGCGTTTCACGCCGTCGGCAAGCAGCGTTTCGATCCCCTCGTAAAGACCGATCCCGTGCGCTTCGTGGACGACGTAATCCCCGATATTCAGATCGGAATGGGAATCGATCGCGCGTTTTGCCAAGGAAGATACGGCGCTTTTGCGCCGCCTGACCGGCGCGGTCTCGCCCTGCGGATCGCTCTCGGTCAAAAGACAGATCTTCCGGTCCGCAAGGTCGAAGCCGGAAAGACGCGCGCTCACACCCGCGGGCGTGCGCGGACAGAATACGCAGACTTGCCCGCCGGGGCAGTCGGAGGGCGCTCCGGCAAACGCCGGGATTTCGCGGTCAAGTAAGGTGTTTTTCAAATTCTCCGCGGCAAAGGCGCTTTGCGCCGCGATCAGCACGCGATAGTCCGCGCTTTTCAATTCCAGAAGGATCTGGCACAATAGGTCGATATTTTCCCCGAACAGCGGGGCGGAACGCGAGCGGAACAAAAAAAGCTCGCCCGGCTCGCCCGACTCGCCGCCCGGCGCGGACAAAAGCGTGCGGGCGCCCCGCAGGCGCGCAGTCAGGCGCGCGCGGTCGTAGGGGTTTTCCGGGGAAACGGCGAAAAACGCGCCGGTTTCCGCCAGGGCTTCCAGAAACGCGTTGAAGTTTCGGCTCTCGTCGTCGAGCGAAAAAAAGACCCGCTCCGGATTCCAGACCACGCAAAGCGCGTCCGGCAGATGCGAAAACAGATCGGCGTTTACGGTATCGCAGAGATCGAAAAACAGATCGGGCGCGGTCTGCGCGCCGCTCTCGAGCGCGGCTTGAGCGCTCTCGAGAAAGGCTTTTTCCTGCGCGCTCCGGCGCGGGGCGGCAAGCTCTTTTTCCAGCGCCGCTTGACAAAACGCACGCTCGTCTGCGGTCAGGAACAGCTCCGTCGAGGGCGTGAGGCGGGCGCGCGTTAAGGGTTTTGTGCTTTTCTGACTTATGGGGTCGAATTCGCTTATGCGCTCGATCTCGTCGCCGAAAAACTCGACGCGCACGGGCGCCTCCCCCGGCGCGAAAAAGTCCACGATCCCGCCGCGGCGCGAAAACTGCCCCTCGCCCTCCACGCGGTCGGCGGGGGAAAAATCAAGATCGGTCAGCGCGCGGCACAACGCCTCGTAGGAAAGCGTATCTCCCGGCAAGAGCGTCAGCGTGGCGCGGGCAAGCTTTTCCGGCGGCACGGTCTTTTGCAGCGCCGCCGCCGCCGTGGCGATCAGCACGAAATCCTCGTTTGCGGCAAGCGCCGCGAGCGCGGAAAGCCGCTCGGCGCCCGCGTCGTCGCCGTGCGTTTCCAGGGGCGAATACGAGGGCGTCCTCGCGGGGAAATAACGCGTCTCGAAAAAGGCGCTCAACGTGCTTTGCGCTTCTCTTGCCTCTTTTTCCGAGGCGGTGAGGACCAAAAGGCGCCGGTTTACGTCCGTTTTCAGCGCCGAAAGCAGGAAAAAGAAGGCGCCGTCGCAAAGTCCGTCCGCGGTAAAAACGCCCGCCTTGCCGCGCAGTGCGCGGCAAAGCGGCGCGTAGGCTTTTTCGCCGCGGATCAGATCGGATAAGTCGTTTAAGGGGTTTTTCATGCGTTCTCCTCAAATACGGATCCAAACAAGCAAAAACGCCCGCGCCGCGAAAAAAGGGGGGTGCGGCGAGGGAGGGGTTTTCCGTTGGAGTTTTCAGCTTTCGGTCACGAAAAAGCAGGGCGTATCGGGCGCGGCGACGGAAACGCGCACGTCGTTTTGCGCGCCGAGCGCGCACAGGGCTTCGGCGGCGCAGGAAAGCGCGAGCTCCGGGCGGTTGTTCTCCCGCGATAAGTGGAAGAGCAGCGCGTTTTTGACGCGCATCCGGACCGCCGCCTGCAGCAGCGCGGCGCTGTCCTGGTTGGACAGGTGCCCGTAGGGCGAGCGGATGCGGTCCTGCAGGACGCGCGGATAGGGCCCGTTTTTCAGAAGCTCCGGGTCGTGGTTGGATTCCAGGATCACGTTTTCACACCCGGCAAGCGCTCTGCGCGCCTGCACCGTCATTTGTCCGAGGTCGGTCGCAACGCCGAGGATCGTTTCGTTTTGCTCCGTGCCGATCGTGTAGCCGTAACAGCAAACGCTGTCGTGCGGGAGCGAAAAGGGAGAAAAAACGAGTTCCCCGCACGCGTAGCTTTTGCCCGCCTCGACCGTGCGCACGCGGCTTGCAAAGCGCGCGGCAAACGCCTCGTCCCTGCGCGAAAACTGCGAGTAGATCTCGTAGGCGCTCTCGCGGGAGAGAAAGAGCGGCAAGTCGGTATGCTTAATGATCTGCGGCAGGGCGGCGATATGATCGCTGTGCTCGTGGGTGATCAGGATCCCGGACAGGGTTTCCGGCGACTCGCCGATCGACCGCAGCGCCTGCGTTAAGCGCGAAAAAGAAACGCCCGCGTCCACGAGCGCGGCACAGTTTCCCGCGCGCACGAGGATCGCGTTGCCGGAAGAGCCGGAAAACAAAGACGTGACGGTCAAAGAAAAAGCCTCCGAATCAGGATACGCCCAGTATAGCAGAACCGCGCGCTTTTTTCAAGCGCGCGGGAAAGGGAACAAGGAGTTTTTCTTTACGACTTCGTTTTTTTCGTCTTGAGCGCGCCGATTAGCCGGCACAAGCAATAGCCGACGGCGTTTGCCGCGACGACGGCGGCGCCGGCGGGCAGATTGAGCCAGGCGGACGCAAAGAGCCCGACGATAAAAAAGATAAGCGAAACGACGGCGGAAAGGATCGCGGTCGCCCGAAACGAGCGCGTCAGGCACATGGCGGCCTTCGGCGGGAAGATGAGCAGCGCCGAGATCAGAAGCGAGCCCGCGATCCGCATCCCGAGCACCACGACGCAGGCGCACAACAGCGCGAGGATCGTATCGAACACGCCGGTCTTCGTGCCGCAGGCGCGGGCGAAATCTTCATCGAAGGTCACGGCGAACAGCCGCGGAAAGCACGCAAGATAGGTAATCGCCACGAGCGCGCAAACGCAAAGCACGATCGGGGCGTCGGCAGCGCCGATCGCTAAAATCGAGCCGAAAAGATACGCGTTCAGATCGAAGCTGACCCCGGCGAGCGAGACCGTGATCATCCCGGCGGCAAGCGCCGCGGCGGACAGCATCGCCACGGCGGCGTCCGCGTTTTTCCGGTCGCCCTTTTGCAGCCGCAGCAGCAAAAAGGCGCAGACTAAAACGGCGGGCACGGCGACCCAGAGCGGCGCGAGATTCAGCGCGGCGGCAAGCGCCAGCGCGCCGAAGCCCACGTGGGACAGCCCGTCGCCGAGCATGGAAAAGTGTTTCAGGGTCAGATGCGTGCCGATCAGCGCGGCGCACAGGCTGATCGCCGCGCCGCAGACAAAGGCGATCAGAAAGAACTGATACGAAAAGAGCGCGCTCATGCGTCCGCCTCCTTTTTGCCGGGAGATAAGAAGCGGCGGCCGAGCGGGGTTTTCAGATACTCCCCGGTCGAGCCGAAAAAGAGCGCGGTCTTTTGCAGATGCAGCACGTGATCCGCAAAGCCCAACGCGCCGGACAGATCGTGGGAGACCATGACGATCGTCATACCCTCGCGGTTCAGCGCGCGCAGAAGATGATACAATTCGTGCGTTACGAGCGGATCGAGCCCCGCGACCGGCTCGTCGAGCACGAGCAGGTTTTCCGCGGCGCAAAGCGCACGGGCAAGCAGCATCCTTTGGCGCTGACCGCCGGAAAGGGTGGCGGCGCGCGCGGAGGCAAACTCGCTCAAGGACAGCCGCTCAAGCGCGCTCTTCGCCGCGCGGCGCTGCTCGGCGGAATAAAAGCACGCCGCGCCCGGCTTTGCCTGAAAGCCGGAAAGCACGACCTCGTAAACGGTCGCGGGGAATCTCGGCGGGATCGCAAAGGACTGCGCAAGATAGCCGATCTTGCCGGCGCGCACGCTCTCGGCGCGCTCGATCGTGCCGGCGTCGAGCGGGATCAGCCCCAGGATCGCCTTGATGAGCGAGGATTTGCCGCTTCCGTTTTCGCCGACCACGCAAAGAAAATCCCCGCGCGAAACCGAAAACGAAACGTGTTCGAGTACGGTTTTCGCTTCGTAGGACAGCGCAAGGTCCCGCACGGTTAAAAGCTCCATGACGCCTCCGATTTGAGAATGGTTTTCAAATAATAGCACAGGCAAACGAAAATGTCAAGTAAAAAAGCCGTGAATTTTTTGTGAAAGGCTTGCCTTTTGACAAAAATCGTATTATACTGTATTCGGAGAACATTGGGTCTGTAAAAACAGACCGAAACTATATGTCCCGGAAAGAAGGAAACGAAATGACTGAAAACAAGAAGCTTTTGGACTGGGTAAACGAGATGGCGCAGCTCGTCGAGCCGGACCGGATCGTCTGGATCGACGGGAGCGAAGAACAGCTCGACCGGCTCCGCCGCGAAGCGGTGGAGGCCGGCGAAATGATCAAGCTCAACGAAGAAAAGCTGCCCGGCTGTTTTCTGCACCGCACGAAACCCAACGACGTGGCGCGCGTGGAAGACCGCACCTTCATCTGCACCCCGACCGAACGGGAGGCCGGCCCCACAAACCATTGGTGCGAGCCCTCCGAAATGTACGACAAGCTCTATAAGATCGTGCGCGGCTCCTACAAGGGCCGCACGATGTACGTGATCCCCTATTCCATGGGCCCGATCGGCAGCCCGCTTGCCAAGATCGGCATCGAATTGACCGACACCCGCTACGTGGTCCTGAATATGTCGATCATGGCGCGCTGCGGGCAGAAGGTGCTGGATACGCTCGGCAACGGCGACGACTGGGTACACGGCCTGCACGCCTCCTGCGACGTGGATCCCGAATACCGTTACATCTGCCAGTTCCCGCAGGACAACACGATCATTTCCGTCAACTCCAACTACGGCGGCAACGTGCTCCAGGGCAAAAAGTGCTTTGCGCTGCGCATCGCCTCTTATCAGGGCAAAAACGAGGGCTGGATGGCGGAGCACATGCTCATTTTGGGCATCGAAAACCCCAAAGGCGAGGTCAAATACGTCGCGGCGGCGTTCCCGTCCGCCTGCGGCAAGACCAACCTTGCCATGCTGATCCCGCCGGAGATCTACAAAAAACAGGGCTACAAGGTCTGGACGGTCGGCGACGACATCGCCTGGATGCGCGTCGGCGCGGACGGCAGACTCTACGCCATCAACCCCGAAAACGGCTTCTTCGGCGTCGCCCCCGGCACCAACTCCCATTCCAACTACAACGCGCTCAAATCCACCGGCCGCGACACGATCTTCACGAACGTCGCGCTCAATTTGGACGACAACACCGTCTGGTGGGAGGGTCTCAACCAGGATCTGCCGCAGCACGCGATCGACTGGCGCGGCAACCCCTGGGATCCCTCCAAGTTCGACAAGGCGGACAAATCCACCTGCGCCGCGCACCCGAACTCCCGCTTCACCGCGCCCGCCAAGAACTGCCCCTGCCTGTCGGAAGAATTCGATAAGGGCACGGGCGTGCCGATCTCCGCGATCATCTTCGGCGGCCGCCGCGCCAAGACCGCGCCGCTGGTGTATCAGTCCCGCTCCTGGAACCACGGCGTGTTCGTCGGCTCCATCATGGGCAGCGAGACCACCGCTGCCGCCGCCGGCGCCGTCGGCGTCGTGCGCCGCGACCCCATGGCGATGCTTCCGTTCTGCGGCTACAACATGGCGGAATACTTCGGCCATTGGATCGAAATGGGCAAAAAGATCCCGCATCAGCCCAAGATCTTCAACGTCAACTGGTTCCGCACCGACGACGAGGGCAACTTCATCTGGCCGGGCTACGGCGAGAATATGCGCGTCTTAAAATGGATCCTCGACCGCTGTGAAGACAAGGCGGACGCGGTGGAAAGCCCCATCGGCTACCTGCCGAAGGCGGAAGATATCGACCTGGAGGGCTTGGACGTGGATCGCGACACGCTGAAAGCCCTGTTGGACGTGGACCGCGACCTGTGGCGCGAAGAGGTAAAGGGAATCAAAGAGTTCTACGCGAAATTCACCTACGGCTTCCCGCAGGAATTGAACGACGAGCTTGCGACGTTGGAAAACAATCTGAAATAAGTTTCCCGATCCGGACACGCCGGCGCTTTCGCGCCGGCGTGTTTTTTTGCGTCCGTTTCTCGGGACACGCCTTGTGCTGCCGTGAGCGCACAAGAAATCAGAAAACACAAGAAGGGAGCACGAAAGATGTCGTTTTTCCTTGATTTTGCCTCGCGGAAGCGCTGTTTTTGTCCCGCTTTTGTCCCGTTTTGATCCGCTTTTACTCCGCCGCCGCTCCTCCGACGTCCCGCACGTCGGCGCGGCTTTCGCCTTACGCGCGCGACGCTTCCGGCGCGCGAAGCAACGGGTGTGGAAAACTTCTGAAAAACCCGTTGTTTTTTGAGAAGTTTTCCACGGTTTTTCGCGCATTTTTCTTGTGTTTTCGTTTTGCTTATGATATAATATTTGAAAGAATTTTATCATACGTGTGCGTTTTCACCGTTTCGGACGAGGTAGGTATGCCGCCAAAGCTCCGCGCGACCGCGCTTGTTTGCGCGCTGTGCGTTTTCTTAAACGTTTTTTGCGCCTGCTCGGCGCAGAAAACGGTGCTTTCCTATCGTTCGCAGACCCTCTCCGAGCGCCTTTACCGCTATTCCCTGATGCTCCAGAAAACCAAAACGCTTTCCGCGATCACCGGCACGACAGAAAACCTGGAGGATTCCGAAGAGCTCTGGCTTGCCGAGGACGCGGCCGGGGTGCCGCTCGGCGAGAAGCTCTTGCAAAGCGTTTACGACGAAGCGTGCATTTCGCTCTTTTACAAGGATTACGCCGCGCAAAACGGCGTGGAGCCCACCAAAGAGAAGCTCGCCGAAGCCCGGCAAAACGCGGACAATATCGTCGCCGCCTTTTCCTCGCGCGCGGCGTTTGACCGCTACATGCAGCCCTACGGCGCGGACTACGACCTGATTTTGGACTACTACACCGATCTTGCGAAAACCGAGGCGGGGATGAAAGCCTATTTCTCCGCGCCCGTCACCGCGCTCACGCCGGCGGACTGCCGCGCCTATTTCAGAGACCGTTATCTGACCTGCCGCTTCTTTTTCATCTCCCTTGCCGCAAAGACCCTGCCGAACGGCAAGACCGTGCCCTTATCGGACGAAGAGCGCGCCGCGGCGGAAGAAGAGATCGAGCGCCTGACGCTCGCGCTGGAACAAAACGAGCCGATCGGCGAGGGCGTGGACGAGGGCGTCTTTTCGGACGGGGCGGCGCGCACGATCCCGCTTTCCCTGATCCCGGACGAGCTGCGCGGCGCGCTGCGCGACGCAAGCCCCGGCGTGTTTTGCCTGGAAACGGACAAGGGCGTGTACGTATGCGAAAAATGCGCGTTTGAAGAGGACGCGTTCGATACCTTTGCCGACGAGATCTATACCGCCGCGGTCAGCGAGCGCGAGGAAGCGATCCTTGCCGAGCACGGCGCACAATTTGTCAAAAACGAAGCGTTCTTCGCCGCGCTTTCCGCAGCGAAGATCCCGATCTTCTCCGACTGAAAGAAAGGACCGATATGGACTCTTTGCAAGACCTCTGGACGCAGGTTTTGGAGCTGCTGCGAAAAAAGATCTCCATCTCTCCTCCCGCGTATAATCTGTGGTTCCGGGATCTCAAATTATTACGGCTGACCGATACCGCCGCCTATATCAGCGTGGACAAGACCTTCAAGCTCGGGATCCTCGTGAACAAATATCTGCACACCCTCGAGGACGCTTTGGCGGAAGAGATCGGCTTTCCCGTGCGCGCGATCTTCTTGTGCCGGGAGGGCGCCCAGCGCAATTTAGACGAGGTGATCGACGAGCATATCTCGCTCGGCGGTCTGCCGCGCGGCGTCGCGTCCAGCATCGAGATCTTATCCAAGCAGGAGCTGGATGATCCGAATCTGTTTGAGGAAAAGCCGCCGGAACCGCGCGTGAACCTGCTCGCGGGCCCCGGTCCCGTTGCGGCGAACGTGAATTACGACAAGCGGTTTTCCTTCGATAACTTCATCGTGGGCGAATCCAACCGCTTTGCCTATACCGCCTGTCTTGCCGTGGCGCAGAACCCGACCTATTCCGCGCATACGCACAACCCGCTGTTTATCTACGGTCCGCCCGGCGTGGGCAAGACCCATTTACTGCACGCGGTCACCAACGAATTGATCCGCCAGAAAAAGGCGCGGGTCTTACTCGTGCGCGGCGAGGACTTTACCAACGAGGTCGTGGAAAACCTCCATGAGAAAAGCATGGATTCTTTCCGCAAGAAATACCGCAAGATCGACGTGCTTTTGGTGGACGACATCCAGTTCATCGCCGGCAAAGAAGCGACGCAGAACGAGTTTTTCAACACCTTCGACGTGCTCCACGAGAAAAACAAACAGATCATCCTGTCAAGCGACCGTCCGCCGAAGGATTTCGATAATCTGGAAGACCGCCTGAAAAGCCGCTTTGCCTGGGGGCTCACCGTGGATATCCAGCCGCCGGATCTGGAGCTGCGCATGGCGATCTTACGGCAAAAGAGCACCTTTTTGGGTATCCACCTGCCAAACGACGTGATCCAGTTTTTAGCCGAACAGGTCACCGACAACGTGCGGCAGATCGAAGGCATTTTGAAAAAACTGCAGGCAAGAAGCTATCTTGACGGTGTGGATATCGATCTGAAGATGACCAAGGGCTGTATTTCCGATCTTTTGACAAACAACGAGCCTTTAAGCGTGACGATCGATAAGATCTTCAACACCGTTTCCGCCACGCTCGACGTACCGGTGACCGAGATCAAGGGCCGCCGCCGGACCAAAGAGGTCGCCGCCGCGCGCCACGCCTGTACCTATTTACTCAAAAAACTCACCGATCTTTCCATTTCCGATATCGGCCGCGCTTTGGGCCGCGATCATTCCACGGTGCTTTCCTCGATCAAGAACATTGAAGACGAGATGAAAATCAATCCCGCCTTTGCCAAAAGCATGAAAGAAATGATGTCCAACGTGCGCCGGAAGTAAACCCGTGGTGGAAAACGCCTCTCTTTTCCCGAAGTTTTCCAGAACCTTTTCCTTACCCGACGGACCCCTTTAAGCAACCCTTTTTAAGGTTTTCCACGGAATCAACGCCCCTACTACGATTTCGACGAACATATAAAATAAATATAGAATATCCGAAAGGAGTTTTACGATGTTTATCAGAACGGAAAAAGAAACCCTGCTTTCTGCGATCACGCCGGCCTTGTGCGCCGTATCGACCAAAAGCACCGCGCCCGTTTTGGAATGCCTGTATTTTCAGGCGGACGAGGCGACCGGCCGCGTGACGGTCACGGGATTTGACAATAACAAGGGTTTGAAAACAGACTTTCCCGCAACGGTCCTCGCGGGCGGCGGGATCTTACTCTTCGGGCACAAGCTTTCTTCGTTCGTGCGCGCGCTGCCGGACGGAGAGGTCACGCTTTCCAACGACGATAAACTCGTTGCGACGGTGAGCTGTAAAAAGAGCAAAATGGAGTTTTCCGGGCTGTCCGAGCAAAACTTTCCCGCGCTGCCGGAGCTTTCCGGCGACAAAGAGTTTCTTTTGGAACAGGGCGTTTTGAAAAAACTCTTGTCCGGCGTGATCTTCTCCTATTTGCAGGAAGAAACGAAGCCCGCGCTGACCGGGGTCTTGTTTGAGCTTGCCGGCGGCAAACTCTCGCTTTGCTCCTGCGACGGATACCGCATCTCGAAAACCGCCGCCGCGATCGAAAGCGATCTGGAAACTTCGTTTTTGGTCCCGGGCAGAAACCTTTCGGAATTGATCAAGCTGTTAGACGACAGCGACGAGCCGGTCAAGATCTCCGTTGCGCGCCGGCACGTGATCTTTACCTTCAACGACTTAATTTTCTTCTCCCGTTTGGTGGAAGAGCCGTTTATCGACTATAAAAGGACCCTGCCGAACGCCTTTTCCTGCACGGCGAGTTTTGATCCGCAAGAAGCCCTGCAATGCGTGGAACGCACCGCGCTCGTGATCGACGACCGCGCGAAGAGCCCCGCGATCTTCACCGTGGGCGGCGAGGTGATCTATTTGAAGAGCCAGACCTCCAACGGGAAAGTGGAAAGCGAGTTTTCCGCTCAGATCGAGGGCGAAGGGCTGGTGATCGGCTTCAATACCCGCTATCTTGCCGACGCGCTCAAGGGCGCGCTCGCCTTTGGCTCCGGGCCGGTCTTTTTCGAGTTCGTCAGCCCCTTGAAGGGCGCGGTTTTGCGGCCGATGGAAGGCGACGACTTCTACTATATGATCCTGCCGATCCGCATCCAGCAATGATCTTAAAAGAAGTTTCCCTGCAAAATTTCCGCAACGTCCGTCGGGCGACCGTGTCGTTTTCCGATTCGGTGAACTTTGTCTGCGGAGAAAACGCACAGGGGAAAACTTCCCTTTTGGAAGCGATCTATCTCTTATCCTGCGCCAAAAGCTTCCGCACGCGCAAAACCAGAGAGCTGATCCACTATACCGAAACAAACGCCCTGGCGGAAGCGCGCTTTCTGACGAAAACCGGCGAGGAAAACCGTGTGCGGATCCTGCTTTCCAAGACCCAGCCGAAAGAAGTGTACCGCAACGGCGTGCGCGCGACCAGATTGTCCGAGATCATGGGTTTTTTCAAGACCGTGCTCTTTACCCCGGAGCATCTGTCCATGGTCAAAGACGGGCCGGGGATCCGCCGCGCCTTTTTGGACGGGGCGATCAGCCAGCTTTATCCTTTGTATCCGTCCTATCTGAAAGAATACGAGCGGCTGTACGAGACCCGTTGTTCCCTGCTGCGGCAGGCAAAGGACAATCCCGCGGTCATGGAACTGTTTTCGCTCTATCACGACAAGACCGCCGCGATCAGCGCGAAGATCGCCCAAAAGCGCCGCGAATACGTTGAAGAACTGCTGCCGCGCGCAAGCGCCCAGTACGAGCGCATCAGTGACGCGCGCGAGCGGCTGCACGTGAGCTACGTGTCCGATCTGGGAGAGGCGAGGACGGAAGAAGAGCTCTTTATCGCTTCCAAACGGATCCTGGAGCAAAATCTGGAAATGGATCTGCGCAACGGCTTTCCCGTGCGCGGCGTGCACCGGGACGATCTGGAGCTGTCGCTCGACGGCCATCCCGCCCGCTTTTTTGCCTCCCAAGGACAGCAGCGCTCGATCGTGCTTGCCTTAAAGCTGGCGGAAGGCGAGATCTGCGCCGAGCTCTCGGGCGAGATCCCGGTCTTCTTGTTTGACGACGTGTTGAGCGAGCTGGATCGCCGCAGGCGGGATTTCGTGCTCGGAAAATTGGAGGGCAAGCAGACGATCTTGTCCATGTGTGAGCCGATCCGCAAAAAAAGCCTGTCCGGCGCGCGCCGGATCACGGTGAAAAACGGGGAGTTCTCTTAAAAAGCCATGTTTTTATTGATCGGCGACGATATTTCCGTGAGAACGCGCGACGTGGTTTTGATTTTAGACGCCGACACGGCGACGAAAAACCCCGCGACGCGCAGGCTCTGGCAGCAAATGGAGCGCGACGGGCTGATCGTGGACTGCGCGTTCGATCTGCCGCGAAGCCTGATCTTAGTCAAACAACCGGCGAGAGACGCCGTGTTATATCTGTCCCGCTTTTCTCCGGCAACGCTCCGGGAACGGGCAAACAAAAGAAAAGGAAGGAACAGTCTTGACGGAAAAGAATTTACAGTACGATGATCAGCAGATCCAGGTCTTAGAGGGTCTGGAAGCCGTGCGCAAGCGCCCCGGGATGTATATCGGGTCCACCAACCAGCGCGGTCTGCACCACTTGATCTACGAGATCGTGGACAACTCCATCGACGAGGCGCTCGCGGGCGCCTGCACGCACATCAACGTGACCCTGCACGACGACGGAAGCGTTTCCGTGCAGGACAACGGCCGCGGGATCCCGAGTGGCATCCACCCGAAAGCGGGCATCCCGACCACCGAGGTGGTCTTCACCGTGCTGCACGCCGGCGGCAAGTTCGGCGGCGGCGGCTACAAGATCTCCGGCGGTCTGCACGGCGTGGGCGCAAGCGTGGTGAACGCGTTAAGCGAATGGATGGAGATCGTGAACTGCCACGGCGGCAAACAGTATTCCGAACGCTTCGAGCGCGGACACGTCGTACGGCCCTTGAAATGTGACGGCGACACCGACCGCCACGGGCTTTACGTGCGCTTTTTGCCGGACAGCGAGATCTTCACCGAGCTGGAATACGATTACACCACCGTGCTCAATCGCCTGCGCGAACAGGCGTTTCTCAACGCGGGACTGACGATCGAGCTCGAGGACAAGCGCGACTTTTCCAAGCTGCGCCACGAGGGCGAGATCGCCGTGGAAGCCTCCTCCGAGGACGAAACGGACGCGCCGGACACCGTGCGCGAAGAGGAGCAGGTCTATAACAAGTTCTGCTACGAGGGCGGCATCAAGAGCTTCGTGGAGCACTTGAATCAGAAAAAGCACGCGACCGTGCTGCACGACGACGTGATCTATTTTGCCAAGGAAACGGAGGTTTGCCTGGCGGAGATCGCGATGCAGTACAACGACGGCTACAACGAGATGCTGATGGCGTTTGCCAACAACATCCATACCCCCGAGGGCGGCACGCACGAAACCGGCTTCAAGACCGGTCTTTCCAAGGCGTATAACGATTACGCCCGCAAATACGGGTACTTAAAAGACGCCGACAAGAATTTCGCGGGCGAAGACGTGCGCGAGGGCTTGACCGTGGTCATCAGCGTGAAGCTGACGGAAGCGCAGTTCGAGGGTCAGACGAAGGCGAAACTCGGCAACGCCGAGGTGCGCACCTTCGTGGACGCGCTCGTCGCGCAGAAGTTAGGCGAATATCTGGAAGAAAACCCGGCGACCGCAAAGATCCTGATGGAGAAGGCCGCGGGCGCGATGCGCGCGCGCGAGGCCGCCAAGCGGGCGCGCGAGCTGACCCGCCGCAAGAGCGTGCTGGAAAGCGGCTCGCTGCCCGGCAAGCTTGCCGACTGCCAGGATCGCGATATCGAACACACCGAGCTGTTTTTGGTCGAGGGGGATTCCGCGGGCGGCACCGCAAAAGACGGCAGAGACTCTCGCTATCAGGCGATCCTGCCCTTGCGCGGCAAGATCCTGAACGTGGAAAAAGCCAGACTCGACCGCATCTATTCCTCCGTGCAGATCATCCCGATCATCCAGGCGCTCGGCTGCGGGATCGGCGACGAATTCGATCTGGAAAAACTGCGTTACGGCAAGATCATCTTAATGGCCGATGCCGACGTGGACGGCGCGCACATCCAGACCCTGCTTCTGACCTTCTTCTTCCGCCACATGCGCGAACTCATCGAGCAGGGCAGAGTCTATTGCGCGACCCCGCCCTTATACAAGGTCTATAAAGGCAAACAGCAGCGCTACGCGTTTTCCGACGAGGAACGGGATCGCGAGATCGCCGCGCTCGGCGGCGCGGGCGTGAAAGCGGAACGCTACAAAGGTCTCGGCGAAATGGATAAGGAACAGCTCTGGGAAACCACGATGGATCCCGAACGCCGCACCTTAAAACGCATCACGATCGAGGACGCGTCCTATGCCGACGAGGTCTTTTCGGTGCTGATGGGCGACAAGGTGGAGCCCCGCCGCGACTTTATCGCGAAGAACGCAAAATACGTTTCCAACCTGGATTTTTAAGAGACGGACCCACTTGTGGAAAACTTGGTGGAAAACTTGTGGTAAACCTGAAAAGCCTTGACACACAAGGACAAATTCAAAAAATTTTCCACAACAAATTCTGAGAAAGAGTAAAAGAAATGGACGAAATTCTGCAAAATCAGAAAATCGAGCTTGTTGAGATCTCCAAGGAGATGAAGCAGAGCTACATCGACTATTCCATGAGCGTGATCGTGGGGCGCGCCCTGCCGGACGTGCGCGACGGCTTGAAGCCGGTGCACCGCCGCATCCTGTACGCGATGAACGAGGGCGGCTACACGCACGACAAGCCGTTTCGCAAGTCCGCGTCCACCGTCGGCGACGTGCTCGGCAGCTATCACCCGCACGGCGACGCCGCGGTCTATGACGCGATGGTGCGTATGGCGCAGCCCTTCTCGCTGCGTTATCCGCTCGTGGAGGGACACGGCAACTTCGGCAACGTGGACGGCGACGGCGCCGCCGCCTACCGTTACACGGAAGCGCGTATGGCGCGGCTTGCCGACCTGATGCTCTCCGATATCGACAAAAACGTGATCGATTTCGTGCCGAACTTCGATAACCAAAAAGTCGAACCCACCGTGCTTCCCGCGCGCTTCCCGAACCTGCTCGTGAACGGCAGCGTGGGCATCGCCGTCGGGATGGCGACGAATATCCCGCCGCACAATTTGGGCGAGATCGTGGACGGCACGGTTTATTTCATGGAACACCCGGACTGCTCCGCGCTGGAGCTGATGGAATTCATCAAGGGCCCGGACTTCCCGACCGCCGGGATCATTTACGGCGTCAACGGGATCAAGGAAGCCTATCTGACCGGGCGCGGCCGCGTGCTCGTGCGCGCGAGGCACCATATCGAGGAGAAAAAGGGCAAAACCTCCATCATCTTCACCGAGATCCCCTATCAGGTCAACAAATCGGCGCTGATGAGCGCCATCGCGGATCTCGTGAAAGACAAACGCATCGAGGGCATCTCCGACTTGCGCGACGAATCCGGCCGCGCCGGGATGCGCATCGTGGTGGATCTGAAGCGCGACGCGAATCCGCAGATCGTGCTGAACCTGTTGTTCAAGTATTCCCAGCTGCAGGACACCTTTGCGGTGAATATGCTCGCGCTCGTGAACGGCGAGCCGAAGGTGCTCAACTTAAAGCAGATCCTGTATCATTACGTGCGCCATCAGGAAGACGTGATCGTGCGCAGAACGCGCTTCGATCTGGAAAAGGCGCGCGCGAGACTCCATATTCTGGAAGGCTACAAAAAGGCGATCGACCATATCGACGAGGTGATCGCGCTGATCCGCGCCAGCCGCACTATCCCGGATGCAAAGCAGGGCTTGATCGACCGCTTCGACTATACCGAGATCCAAGCGCAGGCGATCGTGGACCTGCCGCTCGGCAGACTCGCGGGGCTGGAGATCGAAAAGATCCTGGACGAAATGCGCGAAAAGATCGCCCTTTGCGAGGAACTCGAGGGGATCCTTGCCGATGAAAACAAGGTCAAGGCGATCATCCGCGACGATCTTTTGGAGATCAAGCGCCGTTTCGGCGACGAGCGCCGCACCGCCATCGAGGAAGCCGAAAACGAGATCGTGCTGGAGGATCTGATCGAGCGCCACAAGTGCGTGATCACCGTGTCCGGCACCGGTTACATCAAGCGCACCCCGGCGGATACCTATCAGGCGCAAAACCGCGGCGGCAAGGGCATTACCGCCATGGGCACCAAAGACGAGGACTACGTGAAGGATCTCTTCGTGTCCCATTCGCACAACTTCCTGTTCCTGTTCTCCAATTTCGGCAAGCTTTACGTGAAGAAGTGCTACGAGATCCCCGAGGCGGGACGCACCGCCAAGGGCACGAATATCGTGAACATCCTGGATCTGGATCCCGGCGAGGAGATCACCGCCTGCATTTCCGTGGGCAGCTTCAACACCGGCGAGATCTTAACCATGATCACGCGCCGCGGCGTAGTGAAACGCACGCCGCTGGAAGCCTACCGCAACGTGCGCCGCGGCGGCTTGAAGGCGATCCGTCTGGACGAGGGCGACGAGCTCTTTGCCGTCCATAAGACCGACGGACACCGCGAGATCCTGATCGCAGCCTCCAACGGGCTTGGCGTGAAGTTCGACGAAAACCGCGCCCGTCTCATGGGCCGCGTTTCGCGCGGCGTGCGCGGGATCCGCCTGGAAGAGGGCGAAAACGTGGTCGGTACCGCCGCGCTCAAGCCCGACGAAAACGGCGCCTACGACAAGACGATCTTGACGATCACGCAAAACGGCTTCGGCAAACGCACCGATCCCTCCAAGTTCCCGCTCCGCGGACGCGGCGGCAAGGGCGTGATCTGTCACAAGCTGACCGCTAAAACCGGCGCGCTTGCACGGCTCGGCGCCGTGAGCGAGGACGAGGATATCTTCCTCATCACCGACGGCGGCACGCTGATCCGCACCCGCGTGGCGCAGATCTCCGAGACCGGCCGCGCGGCAAGCGGCGTGATCGTGATGCGCCTGTCCGACGGCGCGAAGGTCCAGGGCTTCCAGAGCATCACAAACGAGGATCTGGAGACCGCGGAAGAGACCGCGGAGCTGACTGCGGAAGAAGAAGCGGTGCTGGACGCAAGCGCAGCCGACCCGCTTCTTGCCGAAGAAGCGGACGACGAGGTTTTGGACGACGACGCGGACGATGCGGACGACACGGACGAAGAAGACGCGGATACGCCCGAGGAGGACGATGCCTGACGTCACCCTTTACCTTTGCAGAACCAAAAAACCGATCGACCGCCCCCGGTCCCGCGAATTGCGGGACCGGGCGGCGGCGCTCTGTTTTCGGTCTGCGCCCCACGCCTTTTGGGAGCCGGAGCCCGGCAAAAAGCCGGAGCTGCTGCTTCCCGAGGGCGCGCAGTTCAACGTAAGCCACACGCGGGATCTGTTCGTGTGCGCCTTCTCGACCGTGCCGATCGGGGTGGACGCGGAATATTTGCGCCCGATCAAGCGCAAAGACGAGATCGCCAAGAGGTTTTTTTCCGCGTCCGCGCAAGAGCGCCTGTTTGCCGCGCCGAACGAGGAGCGCGACCGGCTCTTTTTGAAATGTTGGACGCACCTCGAGGCGCGTGCGAAGTTTACGGGAAACGGCGTGTTCCGGCAAAAAAGCGAGCGCCCGGAAGAAAACGAGCTTTGTCTGACCGATCTTGACGCGTATCTGCCGGAGGGTTTTGTCGGCACGCTTTGTACCGAAGCGCCCCCCGCGATCACCGCGATCCCTTTTCCGGAACCGGAGGAGC
>CADBPF010000055.1 GCA_902796545.1 uncultured Ruminococcus sp.
GCCGAAGCCGCGCAAGGGCTGATAGCGTACCTGATCGAAAACGTTGACGACCGCGCCTTCATTGCCGCTGTGAACGCCGGGGGTCAGTTCGGTTTTGCGTGCGAAAACGCCTTCCGCGGGGATGGTTTCAAACAGCTCCATAAAAACACTCCTTAAAAAAGCGCCCGCACAAGCGGGCGCTTTCGTTTTTGGTTAGCCGACGATACCGCTGCGCTCAATGCCCTGGACCAGGAACTTCTGGCAGAAGCAATAGACGATGATGAGCGGAATAATGATCATCAGACCGCAGGTGTTGGTGATCGCCGAATTATACAAAGCCTGCGCCACGAAGGTCGTGCTGTTCAAGCTCTCCGGTACGCTGACGATATCCGGCATCAGATACAGGCCCTGGCTCGTGAAGAACATATTGGTATAGAAGGTGTCCGTCCATTGCCAGGAGAACGCGAACAGGAAGATCGTGATCATCATCGGGCGCGAAATCGGCAGGATGATGCGGAAGAAGGTCTTGATCGGGCCGCTTCCGTCCACGTACGCCGCCTCTTCCAACTCGTCCGGCACGCCCTTGAAGAACTGACGCATGACGAAGATATACAAGCCGTTCTTGAAGGCAAGTCCGCCGAACGACAGGATCCCCAGCGGCCAGAAGGTGTTGATGAGGTTGATATACGCGTATTTCCCGCGGATCGCCGGGATATTATCCATCAGGAAGCGGTAGATCCCGAAGATATCGAAATACCGGAACTTCATGAACATGGCAAGCTGCAGCGTTTCGTGCGGGACGACCATCGTGAAGACCACCAAGAAGAAGATCAGCTTGACGCCGCGGAACTTGAACTTGGCAAGCCCGTAGCCGACAAACGAACAGGTGAGCATCTGGATGAGCGCGCAGCTGAGCGACAAGATCGCGGTGTTCGTGAACGCGGCGAAATAATAGTTCTCCGCGATGATCGCACGATAGATATTGAGCGTGGGATATTTCGGGATCAGCTTCACGCTGACGTCCACCAGATCCTGCGGGCTCATAAAGGAGCCGAAGATCTTGGAGATGAACGGGAAGATGACCACGTAGGAAATCCCGAGCAAAAGGATGAAACGGAAGATGCGCCAAACGATATTGACGATAAACGATCCGGTTTTCAAACGGATCTTCCAACGGTCTTTCCAGTCCGTGCGGTCGAACTCCACGCGGATCTTTTCGTCCTTCTGCTTTTTGGAGGAGAACAGGCTCTTTTTCTCTTTTTTCAATTCTGCCGAATTCATGCTCGTTCCTCCTTTCTCAACTGTCACGGCGTTGATAGAACACGAACGCCGAGAGGATCGCCGCAACGATCGAGATCACCAAAATGACGAGTAAGAAGTACATCCAGCTCATCGCCGCGGACAGGGTGGTACCGCCCGCTTCCTTATAGACCACGGAGATATAACTCATGACCGTGTTGGAGGCGGAGGTGAAAGAGTCGATCACGGTATAGACCGCGTTGACCAAGATCATCGGGCTGATCATCGGGAAGGTGACCTTCCAGAAGGTCTCCCACGCCGTGGCGCCCTCGATCGCGCAGGATTCGTAGATCGCCGGTGAGATCGACTGCAGGCCCGCCAAAAAAACGAGCATCTGCACGCCGCTGCGGTTGACCACGTCGTAAATATTATTGACGATGCCGACGACGTAATCGACCAGTTCCTCGCCCAGCTTCATATTGGAAAAGAGGTTCTGGAAGTCCACCGCGGACATGATCTGACTCGCCGCCGCGGTATCGCCGCCCATATTGATGCCGGAGCTTTCCATATAACTCGTCATCGTATTGGACAGGTCGATCTCCTCGATCAGACCGGTCGCGAGAATGACCGGCACGAAGAAGATCGCACGGAAGACCGCTCTGCCGCGCATTTTCTGGTTCAGCAGGATCGCCATGAACAAAGAAAAGATCACGATCGCCGGAATATCGAAGATCAGTTTCTGGATCCCGCTCGTGAGCGTCGGCACGAAATTCGCGTCGGTGAACAGCGCGTCCGAATAGTTCTGGAAGCCCACCCATTGCAGAGTGTAGCCGCCGCCTTTCCGGATCACGATGTCGTTGAAGCTGTAGTTGATGGAGTCCGCGATGATCGGAACGTACACCAACACGAAGACCAGCACGAACGGCAGGACGAACAGCCATCCCGCGCGCGCTTTTCTCTTGTCCAGCGACTGCCTGTGCCGCGCACGCTTGGTCGGGACACTCATCGCCTTTGCCGCTTTGCGCGGCGTACCCGGAGTTGCCTCGCGATTCATAGATTCCGTATCCTTTCCTTATTCCACGACAAAGCTGAGAGCCTCGACGGTAAAATCGCCGTAGGTGATCTCATAATTGTTGTAGTTCAATAAAAACTTGACCCCGTTGTCGTAGGTGACTTCCACGACGCGGTCCATTACGATCTCGTGGTTTTCGATCAGACTGCCGCGCACCTGCTTCAAGGTGGTGTTCAAGATCTCGTAGGTCTCGATCAGATCGTCGAACCAGATCGGGAATTCGATGGAATAATACGTGCTGTAACCCGCCGCTTTCAGATCGGAGGTGTTTTCATAGGACAGCACGAAATACGGGCTTGCGCCGTTTTCCACCGCTTTCAGAAGACTGTACTTATAGTCGCCCGCGAGATTGACGGACTGGCCGGCGAAATCGAGATAGCCGTGCAGCACGATGCCGATGAACGGGATATCCTCGCTCGTGGCAAGACGGGCGCTGGAATCGAGCTGTACGTTCAAAATATGGTCCGCGTAATCCCACAGATACGCGTTGCCGACCTCGGTGAGCACCTTCTGGCCGGACGCTTTGCGGGCGGCGAAGAATTCTTCCAGGAGCGCCTTGGATTCCTCGCGGTTCAACGGCGCGTCTTCGTTGTGATCGCTGTTCAAGCTGTACCCGAGCTCGCTCAACGCGACGGTGCCCGTGCCGAAGCCCTCGTATTTCTTGGAAATGCCCTGATAGAAGCCTTCGATCGCGCTCGCGGAGATCAGCCCGCCGGTCAACGTGACCGACTGCTGCTTGATACTGCTGTAATTCTTGGCGTGCGCCGTTTTGCCCTCCACGGTCTTGACGGCGTCCGTGCCGTAAGAGAACCCGTCGAACCAGCCGGTCTTATCGACGACCATATAATCCAAATTGAGATACAATTCCACGTCCTGCTCGTTTGCAAACGCGGAAAGCTCTTTCAAGCCCTTGTCTCCGCCGAGCGGTCCTTCGACGTTCAGCGTGGACGGGGGCAGCGCGCGCATCCCGCCGTTATACCATCTGGAAAACTCCAGGACGAGACGGTCGATCGATCTGCCGTTTAAGTATTCGTCGAGCGTTTCCTGCGCCGACTCCACGGTCAATTCCCGTTCTTTGAACGCGTCGGGAAAGATCACGGAGACCGCTTCGGCGTCCGCCTCGCTGCGGACCTTGCCCTTCAACAGCGAGATCATCGTTTGCATCTGACTAAACGTGGTCAGCGCGGTCTTTGCCGCGACCGGCACGCCGAGGATATACGCCGTTGTATCGATATCGCCGAACGAATTGATATATAAGGGGATATCGGGATCCTCCGCGGCGTTCAGCCGCGTCAGAACGCCCGTGGCTTCCAGATAGCTCCGGTACGCTTTCGCCATTCCCACGTAATTTGCCTGATCCTCCCAGAGGAAGCGATACTGGATGGTGAAATTGCCCACGTATTTGCGCGGCGTATCGACCTCGTAGGTCGCGCTGCTGCCGGAGACCGTGATAATCCCGTCTAACGGATAGCTGTCCACCTGGCGCGGATACACGGTGAGATAGGTGCTGTGATAGGGGTGCAGGCTCCCGCCGTGATAGCTCGTGAGCTTGGCAAGGCTGTCGCCCTCGGTCATGATGGCGACGTATCCCTGCGGGGTCTGCCCGTCGGCGCCGTCCAAAGAGCGGACCACGCCGTAAACCGGGAAGCGCCATTGCGCCATCGTGCTGACCGAGGCGGAATGGAACGCGAAATCGCTGCCGTAGAAATTCCCGGAGATCGTGGTGGTGCTGTCCGCCACGTCCTTGAATTTCACGATGGCGCCGCTGCCGTCCGGAATGAAGGTATAACCCTCCTGCGTGGAAAGCCCCGCGCCGAAATACGGCAAAACGTCCAAATCGACGAGTTTATACAAGGAAGAGTCGAACGAGATCCCGCGCGCCGGCATACGGACCGTGAAACCGTCTTCGGTGAGATAGTATTCCAGGCTCATCTTGAACACGGGCGGAGAATCGTCCTGCATCACGTAACCCGTCTGGTTATGGTCCTTCTGCATATCCTCCATGGTGTATTTCGTGTAGGTCTGCAGCCAGGTCTGGATATTGGAAAGCTCGCCGGAGGTAACGTCGGTCGTGAGGACGTAGATCGGCTCGACCGCGCAATACGGATAGGCTTTGAGCATATCGTCCACGGCGCGGCCGGTCAGGCGGTTGTCGTTGGGGTCTTTGAGCTGATAGAAGTTCGTCAACTTCGTGACGATGAATTCCGCCTTATCGTCGAGCGTTTCGTTGCGGATCGGCTCGAGGATCATCTCTTCAAAACGATCCTTGGAGATCTGACGCGGCGCGAGCTTGCGCTTGCTCGTTTCGCCGATGGTGTACTGCACGCGCACGCCGCCGCGGATGCGATAGACTTTGAGCTGGTCGTTGAGCACGCAGTCCGCATAGCTGTTCATGGTATATTCGTTGGTCGTGTCTTTATACCGCAAAAGAATCTGCGACAAAATCTCCTGCTTCTGCGTGGCGGCGATATCCTGATCGCCGATATCGTAGGGGTTGGTGAACAGGATCTGCCCGGTCTTCTGATCGCGCACGGCGACCTCGCCGCTGTAAAGCTGCACGTAAAGCTCGTAGCCGTAAGCCTCGTAAAGCTTCTGCATACTCATCAGCTTATCCGTTTCGCTCGAATACGCGTCGTACAACAGATCGGGCGCCTCGCCGGAATAGGTCAGAGCGCCGCCTGCCGCCGCCGCGGGCAAAATCGACGGGATCAGCATACCGATCAAAAGCAAACCGGTCAGCAAAACACGCCAAACAACACGTTTTCTCATTTGCATTCGACTCCTAAAGTGAAATGAAGGATCCAAAGGAAGGACTACCAGCGGTACGACAATTCCAAGAAGATGTTATAGACGAAGGAGAACACCTTGCTCAACAGCCCGGAGAACAGGATCCCGACGAACATAATGAACGCCATGCCGACGATCGTTCCCGCGAGCGTTAAAATGTTTTTCGGCATGGAATAGTCGTGGATAACCATGAGCCCGAAGAACAGTAAGAAGCCCGCCCAGATATAACCGATGGTGATCAAAAAGGAAACCACGCCCGCTTCATCCGCCGAAAAGACGTTGGTGAGCAAGGTCGCCGGGATCATGAAGATCGGCACCGGCAGGATCGCGTAGCAGGTGGTGATGATGATGTCCTTGAAGCTCCCCTCGCCGTCAAACAGCGTGGTCAGACACCAGTTTGCCACGCAGAACAATAACAGCGGCGTGAGGATGGAGAAGAATTCCGAAAAGACGTTGACGCCCGTGTTGGTGGGGTCGAAGATATAGGCTTTGCCGACGGCGTTATAAATGAAGCCTAAAATCGTGAAGCCCAAAATCGTCATGGCGCCCTTCATGTTGCCGCGCTTTTCGTGCTTTAAGTCCCAGAACCCGTCGAAGGGGTGGAAGATCACGTAAAAGCCGTACATGGTCGCTTCCGCCCAGGTGCGCTTTTCCTTGGTGACCTGCCCCGCGACGTTGTACTTGCGGGAGAATTTCAAGAACTTGGAAAGCGCCACGCAGAAGACCACGATGACCGCGATCACGACGAGGACGTATTTTTCGATCCATTGTTTGCGGATCGCCTTATAGGATTTGGAATAAGAGGTGGTATCGTACGCGTAGGCGTAATATTCCATCGCCTCCTCGTACTTGCCTTCCTGATACAGACTGTCGCCGATGCCGATATAGCTCTGGTCGAAGTTTGCGTTGCGCTGCAGGATCTCTTTCCAGTAAACCACGGAATTGGCGTAGTTGTTTTCGATCTGATTCTGGATCGCTTCCGCGATGAAATCGCCGTACTCGGTGCGGCGGTACACGGTGATGCTGTTGGTCGATTGATCCAGCGCCATGATGTCGGTATCGCGGTAGCAGATCGAAACGACGTTCTGCAGCTGACCGAGCTGCAGGCCCTTATCGCCGAAGACGTAGAGGAGTTTGCCTTCTTCGTCGTAGGTGTAGATGCGCTGGCGGCGGCTGTCCACGATGCTCCAGGTATTGTTCGGGCCGAGCGCGACGTCGATGATCGAGGAAACGGGCATCTTTTCGATATCGACTTCGCCCGCGGGCGCGAAGAAGCCGGTGCGCTGCAGCACGTCGTTGCCGAGCGCGTTGAGCTTTTTGATCGGGGAATAGGTGCTCGCCTTGGATTTGATCGCTTCTCTTTGACTCGCTTCGTTGATCGTGTTGGTGGTCACGTACACGAAGCCGTCGTCGTCGATCGTGATATTGTTATATTCGGTCGGCACGAGCTTCTCCACCTGCTTGCGCTGGGTGGCGGACTGCAGGGAACGCCAGACGATCTGCCAGACCGTCGGCGTGGTCTGCTGCGCGCCCAAAAAGCCGCGGAAGCTGCCGTCTTCGTTTAAGAGCATGACGCCGTAGTGCGTCGTGGAGGAGATCACGTAGATCCTGCCGCTGCCGTCCACCGCGACGGCGACCGGCGTGTAGATCGAGCCTTCCGGGATGACCTTGGAGAAGGGCTCTTCGATCGTGCGCAGGAATTTGCCGCTGCGGTCGAACACGACCAAACGGTTGTTGCCGGAGTCCGCGACGTAGATCTCGTCTTTGGCAACGTAAACGCCGCGCGGATTGGTCAGCGCGTCCGCGACGCCCTGATTGTTGATAAAGGTATCCAAAAACAGATAGGGGTTGAGATAATGATCGCAGACGATGACGCGATCGTTGCCGGAGTCCGCGATATAAAGGTTGCCCGCGTCGTCGCTCACCAGGTCGGTCGGCGTGTTCATCGGGGTGGCAAGGTTCATATCCGCGGAATAATAGATATTATCCGGCACGTAGGCGTGCGGAGAGGAAACCTGCTTGCCGTTGATGTCGTAGATATACGTGTCGTACGGCACCAGGGCGAGTACCGGAGACGCCAGGGTCAGAAGCAGCAAACAGACAATGAGCGAAACTCTCAAAATGCGTTTCATCCGTGCACCTTACCCTTTCAGACCGGAGGTCGACATGGTCTCGATGATATTGCTCTGCGAGACGACGAAGACTAAGATCGGCACGATCATCATGATGACGCCCGACGCGGCGCCGGCGCCGGAACGGGCGATACCGCCCGCGAGCACCTGCCCCATCGCGTAGGAGAAGCTCTTTAACTGTTCGCTGTAAATGTAGATCGAGGCGCCCGTTCCCCACAAGCCCTGGAAGGAGAAAATGATCAGCGTGAGCCACGCGGGCTTGACCATCGGCATGGCGATCGTCCAGAGCACGCGCGCTTCGCTGGCGCCGTCGAGTCTTGCGGATTCCAGAACCTCGTCCGGCACGGAGCTTTCCATGAACTGCTTCATCAGATACAGGCCCGTGGTGGAGCACCAGGCGGGGATGATGATGGCGAAATAAGTATCGACGAGCCCGAGCCAGGAGATCGTCAAGAAGTTGCAGATGCCGGTGACCGTGGAGTTGAACATCAACGAATACACGATCATATTGAACAAGAATTTTCTGCCCGGATATTTCAGTTTCGCAAGCGAATACGCCGCGAGCGAGGACAGCATGACGTTGCCGAAGGTCCCCACGATGGCGATGAACGCGGTATTGAAAATATAGCGGGAGAACGGGACCCAGGAGGTGCCCATCAGGCGGAAGAGGTCCTTGAAGTTCTTCAAGGTCGGGCTGACCACGAAAAAGCGCGGCGGATACAGGAACAATTCGTTCAAGGGCTTGAACGCCTGCATAATGCTGTAGATCAGCGGGATGACCATGAACGCCGCGAAAATAAGCAGCATCAGGTTGATCCCGAAATCGCCCGCGGCGCTGCGGTTCAACGCATGGTTGGATTTCCGGATACGAAGCTTGCTGACTCTTTCTTTTGCCATCTTACTTACCTACCTTATCCAACAGTTTGCGCACCAACAGGTTTGCGCCGATCATCATGAAGAACAGGATCACCGCGATGGCGGAGGCGTAACCCATTTCCATACGGGTCCCGCCGTAGTCCGACAAGTGGTGCATGATGGTGTGCGCACAGTAGTCCGGGCTCGGGAAGCCGACGAGCGCCGTGATGATGCCGCCGAAGCCGAACGAGCCGGTGATCGCCATGATGGCGCCGAACATCATCTGCGGCTTCATCATGGGCAAGGTGACGTACCACAATTCCTGCCAGCGGTTCCGGATCCCGTCGATCGCCGCCGCCTCGTAGAGGTCGCGGTTGACGGTCTGGAAGCCGGCGATAAAGACAAGGAAGGACGTTCCCAAGCTCGTCCACAACGCGATCACGATGATCAACGGGAAAATGTAATCCGGGTTCTGGAAGAAGGCGATGGGCTGTGAGATCACCCCCGCTTTCATCAAAAGACCGTTGACGATGCCGTGCTGGTCGGTCGTAAACATCAGCTGCCAGATCATGTACGCGCCGCCGGAGATACTGGGCGCGTAGAAGAACAGCGTCATGACCGAGCGCAGCTTCGGCGTGAGCTCGTTGATGAACCACGCGAACAGCAACGAGAGCAGATACGAGCCGGGGCCCGTGATGCTCGCGAAGATCAGCGTGTTCTTGACGGCGATCAGGAAGATATCGTCGTCCAAAAACAGCGAGATATAGTTGTCCAAGAAGATCCATTCCGGCGGTTCCAGCATATTGAAAATGGTGAAACTGAAGAAAATGGACAGAAGCACCGGCAAAACGGTGAAGATGAAGAAGAGGATCATAAACGGGGCGACTAAAAAATACCCCATTTTGCCGCGCCGCATTTCATGCAGGGTCCAACCGATCTTGGTCATGTCCTTGCGCGCGGTCGGCCGCTTCTCCTTCCTTGATGCCGGTCTCACAGCGGCTTCATTTTCATTCATGACGCTAACTACTCCTTTGTCAAAACTATCGGATCGGATCTATGCGATCCTACGCGTTTTCTTTTTCCGCCGCTTTCAATCGCTCCACGGCGGCAAGATGCTCGCTCGTCTGTTCCTCGAGTGTGGGTACGTTCTCCAAAATGTGCCCGCCCATGGCGTTTTCGATCTGGTAATGCTCCTCGAAATACGCCGCGTAATCGTAATCGTCGTAGTTCTCCATCGTCGGCAGGTGGAACTCTTTGCGCTTGCGGGTCTGCTCCGCGTTGATCAGGTCGATATACTCGAGCATCGCCGGGATCGGCGCCGCCGCGTCGTTATACACGTTCAAAAGCGCAAACTGGACGTAACGGCCGGAGATATAACCGCCCGGCATGGAATAGGTGGCCATGACCCAGCCAAACGCTTCTTCCAGGTTCTTGCGGTCCTTTGCCGGCCAGGGCTGGCTCTTCAAGGCTTCCAGGTTCGCGGTCGAGTGACGGCCGGACGCGCCGAGCAGGGCGAGCAGTTCGTTGCCGTAACGGGACTGCGCTTCCGCGCTCGTCCAGTATTTCATGAATTCCCAGGCGTCCGCGCGCACGCGCTTGCCTTCTTCGGTCACGTCGTCGCCGCAGCCGCGGACCATCATGATCGCGGACACGTCCGCGTGCGTGCGGTGGTTGAGGCTCACGGTGCCGTCGTCGTTGGTGTTATAGGTGCCGGGCAGTTTCGTGAACGCCCACAGACCGCGCAATTCCGGCGCGGTGACCGCCAGCGTGCTGTAGAAACCGTAGCCCTGGATCCCGATCGGCATTTCGCCGGTGCGGAACCGGTTGGTGAAGTTATAGGTCATCGGGAACGAATAGAGCGTGAAAAACTCGCACATCCGCTTGAAGGACTGCAAGGCGTTCTGCCCGTCCAGGTTCACGACGGAGCCGTAGTTCAAGTTGAATTCGGTGCCGTCCGGCATCACGTAGATCGCGTCCTTGACGAGATAGCCCGGCTTATAGCCGTTTTCGTACGGATACCCGATGCCGTATTCGTCGCTCACGCCGTTTTCATACTGACTCTGTTCCCCGTAAGGCGTTTCGAGGTTGCCCTTGCGGTAGTTCTCCTCGGACGCGTAGGTCTGATACAGATAGGTCGTCAAGACCGCGGGGATGCCGAGCTGCATATTGTTGTTCTGCAAGGTCGGGATGATCCCGAACACGTCGTCCCAGGTCTCCGGTACCTCGACGCCGAGACCGGACAACACGTCCTCGCGGTAGAACAGAACGGAGAAGCCCTGCGTGGTCGGCAGGCCGTAAACCTTGCCGTACAAGGTCAACGGGATCATGGCGGCGGTCGTGAACCGCTTGCGGACCTCCTCGAAGCCCTCCATGTGCTCGACGCTGATACAGGCGTTCCGGATCGCGTAGGTGATGATGCCGTCCGCGCCCTGGTTGAGCGAAATATCCGGCCCGACGCCGGCAAGCGTCGCCTGCAAAAGACCGCCGGCGACGAGCTTTAAGTTGATCGGGATATTCTTTTCCGCGGTGAACTGGTCGCTGACCATCGAACGGATGATCTGCGCCTGGTCGCGGCCCGTGGTCATCCAGACCACCACGACGTCGTGGCTGTCCTCGGTGATCGACTCGCTCATCGTATTATAATCGGTAAAGAAGCTCAACACGAAGGCGCCGAACTCGAATTTCAAGCTGTCCCAGAAACCGGCTTCCGCCTGCGGCAGGACCACGTTTTCATCCGCGGGGGTGAAAAGGATGTAGTCGATCTGCAGGGGCTGATAACGGGTATCGGTGATCCAGTTGCCGAGCGCGGAGACTTTGTCGTTCAAGTTCGAGAAGTTTTCCGCGATCTTGTATTCGTCCAGGCCCATGGTCTCCAACAAAAGCGCCGTCTCGGACAGGGTGACGGTCTTCTCGCCGCTGTAACCGTTGACTTCGGCGAGCTGGTCGGCGATGTCGTAAAGCCGCTCGGACTGGCGCACCATGCCGCGCAGCACGTCCGGCATCAGTTTGGAAAACTCGTAGTCGCGGTAGTTATCCGGGCTCGGACCGGTCAATTTCAGAATCTCCAGATAATAGGAGTTCATCACGTTCATGACCGATTCGACCTGCGCGAGCACCTCGCCCATTTCGCCCAAGACCACGTTCAGACGGATCTTATGGGTGCCCGCGGTCAGATAGAATTTCAGATCTTCGCCGGTCGCGCTCTTTAACGGCTCCACCTTCCACTCGTTGCTGTACGAGAACTGCATGAATCCCGCTTCATAGAAGGGGATCTCGCCGTCGATATACAGCGCGCGGGAGGAATACACGCCGTCGAACACGTTCTGCATGGAACGCGGGACGATGTAATACAAACCGTCTTTGGGGATCTCCACGGTCCACTCGACCCATTGACCGACGGTGTTCCATTTTTCCCCGCCGATGGTGTTCAGATAGAAATGCGCCGGATCCTGCGGCTCCGTGATGGCGCTCGTGCGGTCGTTGACCGCGTACACGACCTGCGCGGAGGTGTAATCCGCGTATTCCGCGTCGAGCTTCGGATATTCCTCTTTAGAGAGCTCCGCGGGCGCGTAGCCCTTTTGCTCGTATTCCGCTAAAGCTTCCGCGTAGGTCTTGAAGGTCTGCGGCGGGACGAGTTCGATCCAGCGGATCATCAAAGGCTCCTGCATCTCGGACAGGGTGAGCGTGTGGTCGCCCGCCTCGAGATAATAGGAGAACTCTTCCAGATAATAGCCGGTGGAGTCGGTCGCGTAGATCGACTGCCACAAGGGGGTTTCTTTCTTCGGGGGGCGCAGGTCGCTGTCGGAGCTTTCGTCCGCCTCGAAATGCGGTTTGCCGTCCTCGTCGATCTGGTACTGATCCTGCCAGATGCGCGGGAATTCCAGATAGCGGGATTCTTTAAAGGGATACTGATCGTCGAACAACAGACCGCGCTGCGCGGAGGAATTGTAACCCGTGATGGTCACGCCGTCCTTGGTGAAGGTCTGCACGGGGAGATAACGGATCAGAACGGAATAGCGCGCGCTCTTCTCCACGTGGAACGGGAAGGTCACGCGGCCTTCCTCGCCGATGGCAAGGCTCTCGCCGGACTCCACGGTACCCGCGCTGTCCGCCACGTCGTCGAGCAGTAAAACGGTCGCCGTCGTCGCGGCGGGATCGTAGCTGTTCGCGTCGATATGGATCGTATCGGTCGCGGCGGGGATCTCGGCGTAATTTTCGCGATAGGTGCGGTAGGTGATGGAATTCAACAGATCGCGGATCTCCGCCAGGCGGGATTCGCGCTCCGCTTCTTTTTCTCCCTCGGATTCTCCCTCGGACGCGTCCGGCTCCTCCGCGGCGCTCAAAAGCTGAGGAGCATCCTCCTCGGTTTCAGGGCCCTCGGCGAACACCGACATGGACGCAAATACCATCAAAAAGGCAAGCGTCAGGCAGAGTCCGTTTTTCAGAATTCGCATCATAGATCTCCTCCGGATCCGGCGCAAGCGCCGTTGCTCGATAGAAAAATAAACTCGCAAGGCGGCACGGCGCACCGAAAGGCGCCGTTTCCGCCGGGATCGTTTCCCATATAAAAGAGGATGAAAACCCACTTTTCCAAGGATAATCGTGGTAATATGTTATCATTCGAGCGTCGATTTGTCAAGCGCGCTTTTCTCCAAAATCCGCGCGGGAATGGAACATTTTGCGGTTTTCCGCACGCCGCTTTTTTCCTTTTGCTTTCCGTTTTTTGAACAGAAGCGCTTTTTGTCAAAATCACCAAAAAATAAACTAAAAATGAACACCTCCGGACGATCTTTTTTTCGCCGGCTTGCAAAATCCCGCGGCAACGCGCTCTTTTCGGATGCCCGGACTCAAAAATATATAGTTTTGATTTGTCGATTTTTTGCCGGATAATTTATATTTTTTCGATTCCCGCCGCAAATTCTCAAAAAAAGAAATGCCCGTTTGGGCATTTCAAATAAACGACTTTTGTCTGTTTTTACCAAAATTCGATCTTCGATTTCGTAAATAATGACGAGCCGTTTTTTATCGAAACCGCTCGATCGCGGCGACGGCGAGCCGGTCACAGCGCTCGTTATACGCGTGCCCGTCGTGCCCCCTGACCCAGACAAA
>CADBPF010000056.1 GCA_902796545.1 uncultured Ruminococcus sp.
ATCACGCCGTCCGCGGTGACGACCTCGCCGGTCGGGCCTTGGATCTTGATGCCGCAGGTACCGTCGGTATGGCCGCTTTCGCGGATCATGGCGGTCACGCCGAGCGTGCGGGCGTCGGTCAGCGAGAGTTCGATCTGCGTATGCGCGCGCAGCGGGCCGATGATCCCGACGTTGTTGAGCGGCTTCTTTTCGCCGATCAGATTCACGCGCTCTTCGCTGATGAACTGACCGGGCTGGGAAAGATATTTTTTCGCTGTCAGCGCCGCGCCCTCTCCGAAGAGCTTTTCCAGATCCTCTTTGGTGAGATGCACGTGGCGCGCCGAGGTTTCAATGAGGATTTTCTTTTCCATGTTCCTGGACGTCCTTTCCGTAGATTGTAATTTATTATACAACGATTTTCGGCGCTTGTAAACCCGGAATCGGCGTTTTTTTTGAAGGAAAAACGTATCGCTTACGGTTTGCGTTCTTCCTGCGCCGCGTCCGTTTTCTCGTCTTGGAAGATCTCCGACCAGGCGTCGGTCGTGATCGTCTGCTCGGGTTCTTTCTCATTTTCCGGCTTTTGGACCCGGAAGCGCGAGATCAGGGGGTAGCTTACGATCAAAAACAGCGCCAGATCCGCAAATAAACTGATAAGATACAAAGACGCGTCCATCGGGTGCGCGCCGCTGAAATAGAGATAGCTCTGATAGCTAATTAGCTCCTTATCCGGCGAAAAGAACGCCTGATAGCACAAGATCTGCCCCCAGATATCCACCGCGAGCGCAAGCACGAAATACAGCCACAGCGCGAGGTTTTGGCAAAAGCGTCGCGTGGATAAGAACACCAGCGAAATAAAGACCCCGACGCAGACCGCAAGCGAGATCATCAGCGGCGGGATCGTATGCGCGAGCGCCAAAAAGAGCGGAAAGCGAAAGAGCGCGGAAAAGGGCGCGCAGATCTCCGTCCCGTTCAGATACAGAACCGGCATACAGATCGACCACAACAAAAACGCAAAGATCAAAAAGCGCCGCGCCGAAAAGCAAACGCGCGATCTTTTCGCTGCCTTGTCCGTCGTTTTCATAGTCCACCCATTTCATCGATGATCAGCTTTATCAAGTGTACCATAAAACGCGGAAAAATGCCACGCAAATTTCTAAATCTTTTTTACCCGAAACTTGACAAAAACGCGATTTTTGCTTATAATTTCCGTATCTATATCTTATCTATCCGAGGTTCTTATGGCAACGCTTTCTCCGGTTTCCGACAAACGGGCGCTCACACCGCCCTATTTTCCCGCGCCGCAATACGCGGTTTTGTTCCGCAACTGGGGGATCGTGCCGCAAGCGCGCATCGCCGCCTGCTTAAAAGCCCCGATCGAAGAATTGCGCGCCGCCGCCGCCGCCATGGGACTGGATCCGTCGGAGGACCCGGACGACCGCTTTCTGAAACGCGGTTTTTTGGGCGTGATCCGCGCAAACTGGCACCTACTCGATTACGACGGTCTGTGCACGCTGTTGGATATTTCCAAAGAGCGCCTGACCTTTATTCTGAAAGAAGACGACTTTTTCTGGGTGAAGATGGGCTTTTTCAAGCCGGATACCGGAACGGTCCTCTGGCACGCGCCGACGGAATCGGAATTAGCCGATCTGAAAAAAATCGACCGGACTCTGCGCGCAAACGATCTTGCCGATCTGAAAGAAAACGCGTTTGAGTTTCTGGCTCCCTTCCGGAAAAGCGTTGCCGATCCGCCCGAATTCGTTTCCGATCCGCGGGGCGATCTGCGCCTGATCTATTCCTATTTTGCCCTGTACGGCGATTCCCTTCTGCACCCCGAACTCGACCCCTATCCGGACGCGCTTTTGGAAGAATACGCGCGCCTCGGCGTAAACGGCGTCTGGCTGCAGGGGATCCTGTATCAGTTGGTCGAGCATTCGCTGTATCCCGAGATCAGCTCGGACTGTGAGAAACGCATCGCCGCTTTAAGGGAACTCTGCCGCCGCGCCAAGCGCTTTGGCATTTCCGTGTATCTGTATTTCAACGAGCCGAGAAGCCTGCCGAAAGCCTTTTTTGAAAACCATCCCGAGCTTGCCGGCACCAACGGCGACGAAAGCTATACCACGCTCTGCACCTCCGTCAAAGAAGTGCAGGAATACCTGGAAAACGCAAGCTATACGCTCTTTTCCAAAGTGCCGGAACTCGGCGGGTATTTCACGATCACGCGCAGCGAGAACCCCACGAGCTGCGTTTCGCACGACGATATCGAGCCCTGCCCGCGCTGCAGCGCGCGCGGAGCGGATACGATCGTCGCTGAAATCAACAATTTGCTCTATCGCGGGATGCGCCGCGCAAGCAAGACCGCGCGCGCCTTTGCCTGGACCTGGGGCTGGAAGCCGGCCTGGGCGCCGCGCGCGATCGAAAAACTGGATCCCGGCATTTCGGTGATGAACACCTCCGAGACCGCGATCGAAACGAAGATCGGCGGGGTGCGCGGAGAGGTGATCGATTATTCCATTTCCGTTGTCGGTCCCGGGGCGCTTGCCAAGGGGCTGTGGGACACGGCGCAGAAAAGCGGCCACGCCTGCGCCGCGAAAGTGCAGTTCAACAATTCCTGGGAGCTTTCGCCCGTGCCGTTTTTGCCGGTTTTCGATCTGATCTGCCGGCACGCGCGCAACCTAAAACAATCCGGCGTCCGGCATTTACTGCTCTCGTGGACGCTCGGCGGCGCGCCGAGCGTGAATTTGCGCTTTGCCTCTCGCGCCATGGAAACGGATCTGCCCGTGGAAGCCCTGATCCGGGAATACTATTCAAAGGACGCCAAAACCGTCTATCAGGCGAATCAATGCTTCTGCCGCGCTTTTTCAGAGTTTCCTTTTGATATGAACGTGTTGTATTTCGCGCCCCAGCAGTTGGGACCCGCCGCGCGTTTTTATGCCGAAAACACGCACTACGAAGCCTCGATGACCGGCTTCCCCTACGACGATTTGAAAAAATGGGGCGGCCCGTATTCCGAGAATATTCTGGAACGGCAGTTCGCGCTGTTGTGCGAAGCCTGGGAGGAGGGATTACAAAAACTCGATACCATCGAGTTTGCCACTCCCAAAACGCGGGAGCTGATCGTAGTTGCCCGCGCGTGCTACGCTCACTTCGCGTCCATCTATAATCACATTCGCTATCTGCGCGCCAGAGACCATAAGCAGTATGCGGAAATCGAAAGCGCCGTCAAAGACGAGGATGCCGCCTTAAAACTGTTGGTCGAGTGCAGAAAGGCCGATTCCAGGATCGGCTTTGAAGCGGCAAACCACTATTTCTACACGGTGCGCGATCTTCAGGAAAAAGCCTTGAATCTACAATATCTGCGCGACTATTTTGCGCAAAAGAAAGAAGGATCATTATGATAAAACTCACACTCATCGACGGTTCTGTCAAGGAAGTCGCCGAAAATACACCCGCGTTTGAGGTAGTCAAAAGCCTCTCGCAGGGGCTTGCGAAAGCCGCGATCGCCGTAAAACTGAACGACACGGTCTGTGATCTGGCAACTCCGATCACCGAAGACTGCGCCTTTATCGTGTTAACCGCCGCGGATGAGGAGGGCTTGCGCGCTTTGCGCCATACCGCCTCCCACGTGCTCGCGCAGGCGGTCAAGCGCCTGTATCCCGACGCGCGTCTTGCCATCGGGCCCGCGATCGACAACGGATTCTATTACGACTTCGATACCGAAGAGCCCTTTGACGCGGAAGAACTCAAAGCGATCGAAAAAGAAATGAAGCGCATCGTGGAAGCCAACGAAAAGTTAGAGCGCTTCACCCTGCCCCGCGCCGAGGCTCTGGAATTGATGCGTTCTAAAAACGAGCCTTACAAGGTGGAGCTGATCGAGGATCTGCCGGAGGACGCGACAATCTCCTTTTACAAGCAGGGCGATTTCACCGATCTCTGCGCCGGCCCCCACGCGCCGAGCACGGGCAAGGTGCGCGCCTTCAAACTTTTAAGCGCGACCGGCGCCTACTGGCGCGGCGACTCGAACCGAAAAATGCTCCGCCGCATCTACGGCACCGCCTTTGCCTCGCAGGACGAATTGAACGCGCATCTGGCGCAGCTGGAAGAGGCCAAAAAGCGCGATCACAACCGCTTGGGGCGTGAGCTCGAGCTCTTCACGACCGCCGACGTGATCGGTCAGGGTCTGCCGATCCTGCTGCCGAAAGGCGCGAAGGTCATCCAGATCCTCCAGCGTTTCGTGGAGGACGAGGAAGCCCGCCGCGGCTGGCAGCTCACCAAAACGCCGTATATGGCCAAACGCGACCTGTATCAGATCTCCGGGCATTGGGATCATTACCGCGACGGGATGTTCATCATGGGCGATCCCGACGCGGAGGGTGAAGTGTATGCCCTGCGCCCGATGACCTGCCCCTTCCAGTATCAGGCGTATCTCAACCGCGCGCGCAGCTACCGCGACCTGCCGCTCAGATACGATGAAACCTCCACGCTGTTCCGCAACGAGGCGTCCGGCGAGATGCACGGTCTGATCCGCGTGCGCCAGTTCACGATCTCCGAAGGGCACTTGATGTGCACCCCCGAACAGCTGGAGGACGAATTCAAGGCAAGCCTGGAGCTTGCGATCTTCATGCTGAAAACCGTCGGGCTTTACGAGGACGTCAGCTATCGCTTCTCCCAGTGGGACCCGAACGACCGGGAAAAATATATCGGCACGCCCGAGCAATGGGACGAAGCGCAAAACGCAATGCAGAAGATCCTGGATCACTTGGAGATCCCCTACAAGATCGGCGTGGGCGAGGCCGCGTTCTACGGCCCGAAGCTCGATATCCAGATCAAAAACGTGTTCGGCAAGGAAGACACGCTCATCACGATCCAGATCGACCAGATGCTTGCCAAGAATTTCGGCATGGAATACACCGATAAAGACGGCGTAAAGAAGAATCCCTATATCATCCACCGCACCTCGATCGGCTGCTACGAGCGCACGCTTGCGCTTCTGATCGAGAAATACGCGGGCGCCTTCCCGGTCTGGCTTGCTCCGGTGCAGGCGCGCGTGCTGCCGATCTCCGATAAGCAGATGGATTACGCGTACTCGGTCAAAGCGGCGCTGGAAGCGCGCGGACTGCGCGCGGAAGTCGATACCCGCAACGAAAAGATCGGCTATAAGATCCGCGAAGCGCAAATGGAAAAGATCCCGTATATGCTCGTCGTCGGCGACAAGGAATGCGAGGATAAGACCGTTGCCGTGCGCAAACGCGGCTTCGGCGATCAGGGCGCCATGGCGCTGGATGAGTTTCTCAAGGTCATCACCGAGGACAACGACAGCAAGGTGATCTGGTAACCGAAAACGAGTGACGGTATGGACAACGAACTGAAAACGCGCTTACAAGACGGCGCTTCCGGATTTGAATGCACGATCGACGCGCAGGATCTGCGCTTTACCTGCATGATCCCCTCCGGGCTGTTTTCGTCCGCACCGCCGATCGCGAAAAACCCGCACAACCACCCGTTTTTCGAGCTGCATCTGATCCAATCCGGCTCGGTGACGCTGCTTTCAGACGAGCAGGCGTTTCTCTTGGAAAAAAACGATCTTGCGCTGATCCCGCCGGGGGTCTATCACACGGCGATCCCGGTCGAGGAAGAATTGCGCGATCTTGCGTTTTTCTTTACCTTTGAACGGATCGAAGGCGAGCCGCCGCAGGAAGCGTTTTACGAAACGTTTACGGAAAAACTACGTGAAAAACACGCGCCGATCGTGTTCAAACAGGCGTTCGGGATCTCGCTTGCGATGCTTGCCCTGATCGAAGAAATGGGCAAAAGCCACCCCTGCAAGCAAACGCGCTTAAACTTGAAGATCACCGAGATCATGCTCCAGCTGATCGACCTGCTCTGCCCCGAGGAGCGCGGCAGTTTTTCGGGCAGATTTTCCCAGACCACGCACGAAAAACTCCTGATCGACTCGTTTTTCGCCAACAACACCGATCCGTCCTCCGATCTGAAAGACCTGTCCGAATTGATCTTTTTGAGCGAGCGGCAATCCAACCGCGTCCTGCAATCGCTCTACGGGCTTCCCTACAAGAAAAAACTGATCGAAACGCGGGTGCAATACGCCAAATACCTGCTTGCCACGACCTCGCTTTCGATCGACGAGATCAGTCGGAAATGCGGCTATCGTTCGCCCGTCGGTTTCCACGCGGCGTTCCGCGAGGTTTCCGGCACGACCCCCGCGAAATACCGGTCCGCCGCCAAAAAACGGCTTTCGGTTTCCGAAAAATAACCGCACGCAAAAAGCGCACCCCGACGGGGTGCGCTTTTTTCTTTTTCAGCCGCGTTTCAAACGATCTTTTCAAAAACGAGCGTCGCCTGGATGCGGTCGCCGCCGAGCATCCCCTTACTGCCGCCGTTGGAGGTGGCGATCGTGTGGAGGCGATAGCCCTTTGCCGCCTGCGCGTTGATGCAGGCTTCCAGCTCGGTCAGATTGCCGCTGCCGGTGCCGAGAAATTTCTCTTTCAGGGTGACCTGCAGTACGACGTAATGCAGATTCTGCCCGGATGCCGTGGAAAAGGTGGAGTTATCCGCAAAGTTGGGCGCGGGTTGAGGCGCGGGTACGGGCGCGGGTGCGGGTTGAGGCGCGGGGATCGCGAAAGCCGCGCCGCATTTCGGGCAGAATTTCACGCTTTCTTCGACTTGCGCGCCGCAGTTTTGACAAATCTTGCTCATCGGTTCCTCCTGAAAACTCGTTTGATTCGGTTTGAATGTATAATCCGTTTTCGTCCGCGCACGCTAAACGCGGGGGTGAAGGATGCTGTATTTTTTCTTGGGGCTCGTGTGCGGCGCGAATATCGGGCTGATCGTTTACGCCCTGTTATCGATCTGACGCCGCGCGGTTTCAGAGCGTTTCCAGATACGCCATAAAGTTCTGTTTGTTCTCCAAAGCGGTCGTGGTGGGACGGCCGAGATCGTCGCGCGCGCCGATCGAGCAGGCGACCTCAATCAGCGACAGTTCGGGCTTTTCCTTGGCGTCCGCGAGCGCGCGATCCAACTCTTCAAAGCTGTCCACACGCACGGCGTTCGGATAGCCGCAGGCGCGGGCGATCGCGACCAGATCGATTTTCGACGCGACCGTCGGCATTCCGCCGACCGTTTCGTGCGCGCCGTTGTTGATGACGACGTGGATCAGGTTTTCGGGCCGATTGGCGCCGATCACCGCCATCGCGCCCATGTGCATCAGGACCGCGCCGTCGCCGTCGATGCACCAGATCCGCTGTTTGGGCTTGGACAGGGCGACGCCGAGCGCGATCGAGGAGCTGTGCCCCATCGAGCCGACGGTGAGAAAGTCGTACTTATGGCTTTGATCGTTTGCCACGCGCGTTTCAAACAGCTCGCGGCTGGCTTTGCCGGTGGTGCTGACGATCGGGTCTTCCCCGCTTGCGCGGACGATATGCCGGATGATCTCTTCGCGCACCATGGCGTTGTCGTTGTGATAGACGACCTTTTCATCGTATTCCAGAGCGCCCTTTCGGATCACGAACGCCACGTCCTTGCCCTGCGCTAAAACGCCGCGAAACGACGCCATCACGCCTTCCAGTTCTTCTTCGGTGGTGTCCTTGCCGATCACAAACGAGCGGATATCCATATCGTCGAGCAATTTCACCGTGACCTCGCCCTGATAGATATGCTGGGGCTCGTCGTGGATACCGGGCTCGCCGCGCCAGCCGACGATAAAGATCATCGGGATGGCGTAAACCTTGTCGTTCAACAAGGACGCAACCGGGTTGATGATATTGCCCTCGCCGCTGTTTTGCATATAAACGACCGGCACCTTGCCCGTCGCGAGGTGATAACCCGCGGCAAGCGCCGTGCAGTTGCCCTCGTTTGCGGCGATGATATGATGAACGGGATCGATCCCGTAGGTATGGATCAGATAGTTGCAAAGCGCCTTGAGCTGGGAATCCGGCACGCCGGTATAGAAATCCGCACCGAGGATCCTGACTAAACTTTCAACTTTCATAATTCACCTCAAAATCTGATGATATAGAGCGTCGATGACGTCGCTTTCAAGCGCGACCGGGAAATTCTTCAAACGAACGGGGTTGACGCCGCGCTTTAATTCTTCGTACTGCGCCGGAGTCGCTTCGGGGATCTCAAGCTTGAGTCTTTCAAAGATCTTTCGGAGTTGATCCGCGCCCGTGCGCGCGTCGGTACCGCCGAGCGCTTTTCCGAGCTCGTTCAGGCACCCGTCCAGGTACGCTTTGCCGCGCGGGTCGATACAAAGGTCCGTGTGATCGATCATCCAGGGATACAGCACGCGATCGCATAACAGCGCGGCGTGACCGTGCGCGGCGCGAAACAGGCTCGTGATCTTATAGCACATGGCGTGACCCGCCGTCGTTTGCGTGATATTAATCGCCTTACCCGCAAAATGCGCGGCTTCAAGCATCCCGGCGTTGGCTTGATCGTCGTTTAAGAGATACCCGTCCAGATGCTCCAAAACGCCCGTGATCGCACGAATCGAATAGCCCTTGCTCTCCTCGGTACTGTTGACCGACCAAAAAGACTCGATCGCGTGGCAGAGCGCGTCCGCCATGGTCGCCTTTTTCTGATAGAGCGGCAGGGTCTTCAAGGCGCCGGGATCCATCAGCGCACAATCGGGGATGCAGCTTATATGCGCGATCGATTGCTTGGCGCCCTCGTAATACACCACCGCAAAGCGCGTCGCCTCCGAGCCGGTGCCGGCGGTCGTCGGCATGGCAAGAAACGGGATCCGGTTTTCCACAATCGGCGCCGTCAGATAAGAGCCGTCCGCGCCGTCGCCGGGCAGATTTGAATAGAGCTTGATGCATTTCGCCACGTCGATCGCGCTGCCGCCGCCGATCGCCAAAACCGCGTCGCAGGCGTGCTCTCTGAAAACTCTCACGCCCTCGACCACGGATTCGTAAAGCGGGTTCGGCTGAAAGTCGGAAAACGGGATCAGGCGGATCCCCCGCGCCTCGACCGCAAGCAGTTTTTCCCGGATGCCGGTCAGAAACGGATACGAGGAGTCCCGGACAAGCAGCGCGTTTTTCACGTTTTTTGCCGCAAGCCACTCGTCCAGAGCCCGATAATTTTCCGCCGCGGTGATGATCGTTTGTTCCATAACTCCTTAATCCTCGGTCGGGATCAGGCGGATGATGTCCTTAAACGGCATCAGCATCGCGTCGCATTCCTGCGCGCGGTGATTTTCCAGGATCATGGTCGCCGCTTTCTGGATCGCGGGGACGGTCGCGCGCATCAGCTGGTTTGCGTAAATGATGATATTCGCGCCGCGCTCTTTCCACTCTTCTTCCTTCACGGAGTTGAACGAGGTGGGAACGAGCACGATCGGGGTCTTTTGATCCTTGGCGCGGAATTTGTCGATGAATTCTTCGATCTCGCTCGGATCCTTTTTGCGGCTGTGGATCATGATCGCGTCGGCTCCGGCTTCCACGAAGGCAAAGGCGCGGGTCAGCGCGTCGTCCATGCCCTGCTCCAAAATCAGCGATTCGATGCGGGCGCAGATCATGAATTCCTTGGTGCGCTGGGCTTTTTTGCCGGCGCGGATCTTGGCGGAGAAGTTTTCGATCGTGTCCTGCGTTTGCACGACCTCGGTGCCAAAGAGGCTGTTTTTCTTTAATCCCGTCTTATCCTCGATGATGACCATGGAAACGCCCAGACGCTCGAGCGAGCGCACGGTATAGATGAAATGCTCGGTCTTTCCGCCGGTATCGCCGTCGAAAATGATCGGTTTGGTGGTCACCTCGGTGATATCCTCGATCGTGCGGAAACGGGAGGTCATATCCACAAGCTCGATATCGGGCTTGCCCTTCGCGGTGGAATCGCACAGAGAGGAGACCCACATCGCGTCGTACTGGCGCGCGCTTCCCTCCTGGTTGACCACGGTGTTCTCGACCACCAGGCCGGTAAGCCCGTCGTGCGCTTCCATCGCGGTGATGAGTCCTTTCGCGTCCAGAACGCGGCGCAGTCTGCCGCGGCGGATGTCCGGCATGGCGAGATCGGAGCGGGTGCGCGCGTCGATCTCCTGATACTTCGGATCGTTGCTGTAAGGATATTCCACGAGCTTGCCGCCGTAGGAGGCGAGGATATCCGTCACCTCGTCGCGGGTCGGGCGCTGGAAGCCGACGCACCAGTCGTCGCCGTGCACCACGATATCGGGACGGTATTTTTCCAAATTCTCTTTATAGGAAAGCGTTTCCTGATCGACGACCTGATAGACGCCCGCGATATTCTCGAACATCAGTTTGCGCTCGGACGCCGGCACAAGCGGCATCCGTTTATAAGACGCGACCGCCGCGTCGGACAACACGCCGATAATGAGCTTGCCGAGCCGCTGGGCTTTTTTGATGATGGCGATATGACCGCCGTGGATGATATCCGAACCGAAGCACATATACACGGTGCGCGATTCGACCTCTTTGAGCTTCGCGCTCACGACGGCAAGATCCTCGGGATTGTCGATCTCGGAGCAAAGCAGATTCTGCACGTCCAGCGCGCGGATATGCGCTTTCCCGTTCAATTCGTTCAAGGCGTTTTCCGCGTACACGCCGGTATTCCCCTGTTCGCAGAACTCCGCGATCTTGGACAGCCAAAGCTTCCAGTCCGCGCGCGTCAGACGATAGAACGCCTGCGCCGCCATGGCTTCGTTGAAGAACTCCACGCCGACCTTTTCGACCATCCCGTCGCGCACGACGGCTTTGAAATCCTTTTCGGGCAATTCCAGCGTGGAGGAGACCGCCATGCAGGAGCCCTCGCAGGCGAGGATCTTGTCGAGCACCTCGTTTTCAAACACGAGATCGCCGTGCAAAAGCAACAGATCGTCGTCTAAATACTCTCTTGCGCAGTAGATGCTGTAAATGTAATTCGTGGTATCGTAAACCGGGTTTTTGACAAAGGTGAATTTCAGCGGCAATTCCAGGCTCTGGCAGTAGTTGACCAAAACCGAATCGAACAGGCCGGTCGTCATCACCACGTCCGTGATCCCCGCGTCGGCAAGCTGCTTCAACTGCCGGGAAAGGATCGTTTCGGTGCCGGAGATCTCCGTCATACATTTCGGATGCTCCGAGGTGAGCGTGCCCATACGGCTTCCCATGCCGGAATTCAAAATCAGCGCTTTCATCTTATTGCCCTTTCTTTGAATAAAGTTGATCGATTTCCAAATGCGACGAGGGGGACAGCGCCCGATCGTCCCGCGTGAAGGACCAGTTGGATACCGGGGTGCGCCAATCGCCGTAGCGGTAAGTCAAATATCCGTCGGCGTCGGCAAAGACGGGATACCCGTCTTTTATTTCCATCGCTTCCACGAAGCGCTTGGGTACTTTCCAGAGATAATAATCGTAAAGCCCTTTTTTGCCGCGGTTGCGGATCACGGTATCCCCACCGCGGGTGGACAGATAGGACAAGAGGTGCTTTAAGGTCCCCTTCACGCCTTTCCCGCCGGTTTTCTCGGTGGATTTTTTCGCGCGTAAAACGCGCTTGCGCAGGCGGTTATAGGGGCTCAGCTCCTTGCGAAACGCCGTTTGCGGGCAAAGATAATCGCCGTTTCGTTCCACGTAGATCTGCAGATCCAGAATGTGCGAAAAGGTGTCCTTGTCCTTCGGGACGAGCTTGACTTTGTATAAAAAACCGCCCAGTAGAAGCGCACGGCGCGAAAGCCCAGGGCTTTCAGCTCCCGGATAAAGGCGTCCAGATCGCCGCTTTGATGGATCACGCCGATATCGATATCGTCGTCCCCGCGCAAAAAGCGCCCCTCGCGGATCAGTCCCAGAAGCGAGCCGCTGTCTAAAAACCAGGTAAAGCCGTAAGAATCGATTTTTTTCTGCAGTTCGGAATCCGTCATGCTGTTTTCGTTCCTTTTTTCCGGTAATCTTTCAAAACGGAGAGGATATAGGGCAGCTCTTTGACCTTGAACACCTTCGACCATAAGAAGAAGAAGCCGACGGCGGCAAAGATCTGGATCAACAATTTCACGATATCCATGAGCGTGTTGCCCGGGTTCCAGCAATAGTCGATGATCCCGGAGGGCAGACAGGAGATCGCGGAAAGCAGAAAATACGGGACCGTGTCGCGTAATTGCTGGATCAGCGAATAGCCGAGCAGCTTCCCGTTTGCGATCATATTGACGATCGTTGCGATCACGTAGGTCACGAGC
>CADBPF010000057.1 GCA_902796545.1 uncultured Ruminococcus sp.
CGGATCCTTCGTGATGCGGTCACGCGCATGGAGCAGACCGGGGCGGACGATCGTCAGACCGTCTCCGGCGGAGTTTACGCGACCATGCTCAGCTCCGGCTCCCCGGATCTTGCCGGCGTTCAGCTTTCATCCTCTTCTTTATCTTCCGACGTGATCCAGCTTCCGCAGGAAGTCCGGCCCGCTCCGAACGCACCCACGGCGCCGATCAGCCTGGACGATCCGATCGTCAGCGAGTACTTCGCCGAACAGGAAGCGATCGCGCTCGCCGAGGCGGAAGCGGAAGCCAAACGCCTTGCCGAGGAAGAAGCCGCGCGTAAAGTCGCCGCGGGTTTTGTGGATCCCAAGAGCTTCGGTTATCAGCCGGACGTTTATATCGATGTGTCCGGCGGCGTCTGGGACGACGGTTTCGTGTTTGACATCAATCGAACCGTTTACCCCGTCACCGAAGAAGAAGTGGAAATGCTCAAATACGTCGTTCAGGCGGAAGCCGGTGACGGCACGCTGGAGAGCAAGCGTATCGTGACCTACAGTATCGTGAACCGCATGGCGGCTCCGAGCTTCCCCTACAGTTCTTTATATGACGTGCTGCACGCCCGCAATCAGTTCTCGACGATCAAGAACTACTATACCAAGTCCAAGATCCCGGATCAGAACACGATCCGTGCGGTTGAAGAGGTGCTGATGGGTGCCTGCGAGGATAACTCCCAGGGTTGTCTGTACTTCTATGATGCATCCTATCCCGTGGCGGAAAAGGTCAGAAACTGGTTTGAAAACGATCTGGTTTACCTTTACACGATCGGAAACGACCGTTTCTTCCGCGATCCGTAAGCATGCCTATCAAAAAGCCCTTCGCAGCTGCGAAGGGCTTTTCTCTGTTTGGGATTCAGTCTGCGAGAAATTCGTCTTTGGTAAGCTCGTATTCCAGAATGCTCCGGTATTCGCCTTTGATATAAAACTCTTGAGGCAGAAAACCGGTCGCGCGCATCCCAAGGCGCCGCATCACGGCTTCCGACGCGTCGTTTCCGAGCATAAAGCGCGCGGTGATTCTGGTAAGCCCCAGGATCATGAATCCGAACTGCAGTACCGCCCGCGCGGCTTCCGTCGCATAGCCCTGACCCTTGACGAGCGGGGAAAAGACGTATCCGATCTCCCCGGTCAATTCATTGGGATCGATCGCCGCAAAGCCGCAGGTGCCGATGAATATGCCGTCCGTCTTGCGGTGAACGCCCCAATCGAAGAACTCCGCGGACTCGTATTTGGTTTGCAATAATTTGATATAACGTTTCGTATGGTGCAGGCTCGGGTGCGGCGACCAGAGCAGATAGCGCGTCACTTCTTCCGATTTTGCATATTCGTACATATCCCGGGCGTCCGACAGCGTGATGCGGGATAAAACAAGCCTCGAGGTTTCGAGCTTCGGGGTCGAGGCGGCATAGGTCAAAATCGTTTGATCGTTCATACCGCTACTATAGCAAATGAAGTCTGAAAAATCAAGTTTCCAAAAAAATAATTGCTATTCTGAAAGCTTTTTAGTATAATACAAGATTAAGAGAGGAGGGCAGTCGTTGTTCGGATATATCAGACCGCGCGCCGAAGAATTACGCGTCAAGGAAAACGAATTATACAAAGCCGTTTATTGCGGACTTTGCCGGACGATGCGCAAGCGAATTTCTTTTGCGGCGGCCCTCTCCTTGAATTACGATTACGTGTTTTTGGCGCTCTTGCGCGCGGAAGTGTCCGGGGAAGTCTTCAAGCTTTGTCAAAAGCGATGCCCCTTGCATCCGATCAAGCCGCGCAACTGCGCCGGCGCAAAAACCGATTCTCCCGCTTTGAATTTCGTCGGCAAAGTCCATCTTGCGCTGACCTATGAAAAGCTCAACGACGATCTGCGTGACCCGGATACCGGCGCGATCAAAAAGTGCGTTTTTCGCTTGTACCGCTTGTTGATCCGCAAGAGCATCAAGAAGCAAAAAAAGCGCGATCCGGAGTTTTCCGAGATTTTAGAGGCGGTCACCGATTCCTTTTTCAGATTGACGGATCTGGAAAAGGAAGGCTGCAAGGATCCGGACGAGCTTGCTCACACCTGCGGCGCCGCGCTGGAGCGCACCTGCGCCGTCGGGCTCGAGGGAAGCGCAAAACGCGCCCTGTCCGCCTGCGGTGCCTGTATGGGGCGGCTCATCTATTTGCTCGACGCCTGGGACGATCTCGCGCGCGACGCGCAAAAGGGCTGTTATAACCCCTATCTTGCGCGATACGGCACGCTGGAGGCGGCAAGATCGCATGCAGAGGAGATCGACGGCGTGCTTTCGCTGTACGCCGAGGAATTGGATCGGGACGTTGCGCTCGTCACGCATCCCGGCCGATACGCGCCCATCTGTGAAAATATCGTAAAACTCGGCATCCCCGCGGCGATCCGCCGCGCTACCGTAAAACATACCGTATCCAACGAAAGGGAATCAGCATGACCGATCCTTATGCCGTTTTAGGCGTCTCTCCGAGCGCAAGCGACGAGGAAATCAAAAAAGCGTACCGGGAGCTTGCGAAAAAGTATCATCCCGATAATTATCAGAACAACCCGCTCGGGGATCTTGCCGCGGAGAAGATGAAAGAGATCAACGCGGCGTACGATCAGATCCAGACTATGCGCGCGGGTGCGAAAAGCTATTCCGGCGCCTCCTATTCCGCCGGTAGCGGATCCGAGTCCAGGGAAGATCTTGCGGCGATCCGCGCGCAGATCAACGCCGGCAACCTCGTGGACGCCGAGCGGCTCTGCAACGCGGTCCCCGTCACGCGCAGAAACGCCGAGTGGTATTTTTTGCGCGGGCTCATCTTCCAGAATCAGGGACGTTACGCCAACGCGTCCGAGTGCTATCGCGCCGCCTGTTCCATGGACCCGAGCAATCCCGAGTACGTGGCGAAATATAACGAGATTCGCACCACGAGCCGGAATTACGGGTCTTACACGCCCTATAACGAATCCTGCAGCGCCTGCGACGTTTGCCAGGGTCTGGTTTGCGCCGACTGCTGCTGCGAATGTATGGGCGGCGACCTGATCCGTTGCTGCTGATATGAAACCGGACCGTCCGGCTCGGCGCGTCGCCTTCGGCGCGGTATTTTCCGCGCTCGCGGTCGCGCTGATGTCGATCTCGCTTGTGGTGCCGACTCTGGATCTGACGCTCGCGGCGCTCGCGGCGATCCCGGTCTATATCGCGCTTTTGGAGTTTCGCGCGGCAAGTGCGCTTTCCGTTTACGTGATCGCCGGCGCCTTGAGTTTGCTGTTACTTCCGGACAAGTCCTGCGCCGTCTTTTTCTGCGCGCTTTTCGGTTGGTATCCGTTTTTGAGAAACGCCGTTTCGCGGCTTCCTCTTTGGCTTTCGATCCTTTGTAAGATCTTCGGGGGAGCGCTCGGCGCCGCGGCGATCTATCTTGTCTTTTCCTATTTGTTTCTCGCGCCGGAAGTGATCGAGCAGATCACGATCCCGGTTTTGGTTTTGTTTCCGATCGTCTTTTTCGTTTACGATTACGGGCTCGGAAAACTGATGGTGCTTTATACCGCGGTGATCCGCCCGAAACTCAACCGTTAAGCCTATGACGAGCTCTCTGTGGTTTTCCGCCTCCGCCATTCTGCCGATCATGCTGCTTGCCGCGATCGGTTATCTTTTCAAGCGCTTCACGAAAGCCGATGAAGCGTTTTTTTCGTTCCTCAATCAGTTCGTCTTTCAGCTTGCGTTGCCGGTACTGGTCTTTTTGCAGCTGTACGATACGGACTTTTCCGAACTCTCCTCCGATTCCGCCTTTTTAGGCTTTTCGGTCGCCTGCATGATCGTCTGTTATCTCGGCGGGATGGGCTTTTCCGCATTGCTTGTGCGCGACAGGCGAAAGACCGGCGCGTTTGCTCAAGGAATGACGCGATCCACCTTTTCGATCGTCGGTCTGCCGCTCGCGGAGGGTCTGTTCGGCGCGGAGGGACTGCGGCTTGCCGCTTTGCTGTTGCCCTTTGCCGTGATCCTCAATAACGTGTTCGCCGTTTTGATGCTCTCCGTGTTTCGCCCGAAGGAGCGCAAAGAAGCGACCAAGACCGTTTTATTGAAAATGCTTAAGAATATCCTTTTCAATCCGCTGATCGACGCGATGCTGCTCGCCGTGCTGTTCCACCTCTGCTCGATCCGCTTGCCGGATCTTCTGTATCAGACCGCGAGCGGTTTTTCCAAAGTCGCACAGCCGCTCGCGCTGATCTGTCTCGGCGCGGGGTTTGCCAAAGAGGGGCTTAGGGGCAGGGTCCGTCTTGCGATCTTCGCGTCTGTCTTGAAAACCGTCGTTTTGCCTTTGGCGTTCGGTTTTCTTGCGATCGCCTGCGGGTATCGCGGAGCCTATCTCGGGGTACTCTGCATCCTGTTCGGCGGGCCGACTACGATCTCCAGTTACGTGATGGCAAAGAATATGGACGCCGACGAAGTGCTGACCGGGCAGATCGTTTTGCTTTCCACTTTGATGAGCGCGTTTACGCTCTTTTTGCTCTTTTTCGGCTTGCACGAACTTGCCCTGGTTTGAAGATCGAATAAAAACAAGCGCCGCTTTCGCGGCGCTTTTTGTGTGTGACGCTCAACCGGTTTCGATCTCCATAAAGTCGATATATTCTTCCAGGGACATATCCAGATACTTGATCCGAATGGCGTGGTATCTGCCGACGTAGCGGAAATGCCAGGCTTGATAATCCATACCCGTGATCGCTTCCTTGGATTGCGGATAGCGGAGGATGAAACCGAATTTATAGGCGTTTTCCGCAAGCCAGGCGGCCGCGGAGGTATCCTTGAACTCGTCGATGGATTCGCCCGGATAACGCACGTCCACGGCAAGCCCTGTCTGGTATTCGCTGTATCCCGGCCGATGCACGCTGCGCATGGCTTCCGCTTCCGCCTCCGCCTGTCCCATGCCCTTGGCGCGCAGGGATGTGACCATGGAATTGAAGCGGTAATTCTGCTCGGCGTAGGTGCGGTAACCGGAGGTCGCCTGCAAACCGTCAAAGCCGTTGGCGCGGGCTTCCTGGAGCATTGCGTCAAGCGATTTGGAGGCGAACAGCCGCAGCTTCGCGTGGTAATCGCCGCCGGGATAAGCGGCGTTCTGGTCTTCCACGCCCGTCAGATCGTCCGGGCGGTAGGTCTCCGAAAGCCCGTGGTGCGAATTGACCAGCGTCAGATATTCGGTCGTTTCGCCCGGGTTCATGTAGCGCTCGTAGGCGGAAAGATCGGATGCGAAATCCGGGGTCTTGGTCGCGAATTCCAGAAGGGAACCGGCTTCTTCTTCCGGCACGTTTGCGGACGCGGTCGCCGGTTTCAAAGTGTAACCGAGCGGATGATCGGTATTCTGGATCTCGTAACCGGAGCCGCTTTTTTCAAAATCAAGGCCGGTCAGATAGTTTAAGTAAAAGTCGAGCGGCAAATACAATTCGCCGTCGGACAAGAGCACCGGCTTTTGCAGGTTGAGCGAAATACCGTTGATGGTGCAGAACGGGGAATTGATCGCAAAGACCGCGCTTTCTCCGGACTCAGAAAACTGGATCGTGCGCGCGCCGAAGTCGCCCGCGTGAACGTAGTCGCCATATTGGTCGATCAGCGTGATCGGTAAGTAAAAGGTGCCGTTTTCCTGCTTGCAGCGCACCGTTTTGCGCGACTTTCCGTTTTCTGACTGCGCCACGACGCGCATCGAGGTCTGCGTCGTGTTATCCACGCCGCTGTCAGTCATCCAGATGCTGAAATAGATCCCGACGACGATCAACCCGGCAAGCGCAAGATAGATGAAAAGCGTCACGACCGACCAGGCGGCGAAATAAACGCGTCTGCGCGCCCGCAGTTCCTGTGCGCGTAATTCTTTCGGGGTCAGCACCTTCTGCGGCTTTTCCGCTTGTTTCGGTTTTAAAGCCTTGCGTGCGCGGCGCTCTTGCTTGATCCGCGCTTTCTTTTCGCGGCGGGCAAGCTTTTTTTGTGCCTTTTCCTCGTTTTGATCCGGCTTTTTTGCTGCTTGATCCTCTTTGAGTGCCGCCGCGCTCTCCGGTTCGGCGGGCGCCGGATCCGGCGCGATCTCGACTGGCTCGAAGGACTCCGCCGCGTCTTCTTTTACCTGCGGCGCGCTCTTTTGCTCGGCGCTCTGCGCTTGCTTTTGCGCTTTACGTTTCTTTTTGGATGCCTGATTCGATTCCCGGAAGATGCGGTTGAGCTCTTTCTGCGCGGATCTCGATTCCTTCTTGCGGGCTTTTTCGAGCGCTTTTTGCGCGCGCAAAGCCTCCTTCTGCTCGGCAGAAGGCTTCGGAACGGAGATCTTGTTGCGTTTACTCATGCCAAAACCGTGTTCGCGTTCGCTTCCAAAAATTCGGTGTATTCTTCCAAAGTGAGGTTCAGATAATGCATTCTCGTCGCGTGGTATCTGCCAACGTAACGGAAATGCCAGGGCTCGTAGGAAATGCCGGTGATCTCGGTCTTATCCGCGGGGTAGCGGAGGATGAAGCCGAATTTATAAGCGTTTTCGGCAAGCCAGATCCCCGCGGGCGTGTCGCCGAAGGAGGTGTCCGCGGACAAAAGATTATGCATATCGCAGGCAAGCCCGCTCTGATGCTCGCTTTTTCCGGGATACTGGATCTCGGTCGCGGCGGCTTTTTCCGCCTCTTCTTTTGTGCCGTATTCGGAGAGCAGGCTGTTGACTTTCACTTGAAAACGCGCGGATTGATCGGCGTAGGAACGGTATCCGGAGGTCACGCTCACGTCGGGATAGCCGCACGCGCGCGACTCTGCCAACAGAAGATTCAAAGCTCTCGCCGCCCGATGGCGAAGGCGCGCCGCGTCTTCGCCGCCGTATCGCGCGTCCGCGACGATCTCCAGATCCGTCGGGACAAAGTCCTTTTCTAAGGGATGCGCCACGTTCACAAGCCTGAGATACTCCGCTTTCAATTCGTCGGGCAGATCGACCTCGTCCTGCGCCGGAACGGTCTGATACTCCGGCTGCGCCGCAAGACATTCCAGACAGCTTTCCGCGTTCAGACCCTCGGGCAGCAAAACGCCGGAATTGCCCGGCGCGCCGAGTGAAAAGGCCGCGTTTGCCGGATAGCTTTCCGCCGGATTTTCCGGATCCGCGATCAACGCGGGAAACAGGGCGTGTGCGGTCGAAAGATCCAAATAGACGATCTCGCCTTCGGTCACGGGCGTCCCCGCGGCAAGATAGATCCTGCCGCCGATCACGTATTCCGGAACTTCCATGGAGAAATACGCTTCGTTTCCGGATCCGTCCGAAAGCTTTATGATCCCGCCCTCCTCGGAGAACCGGGTCCGAATCGCCGAAAGCCCGGAAACCGGGAAATAGTCCACGCCGTCAAAGTTCTTGCAGACCAACACGGAATCGTCCGCGGCACTTCCGTCGGTAGCCGTGTGCGCGGGAGAGCTTTTGCCCGAAGGATCGGAAAAGGGCTGCAGGATCAGGATCGCGCAAAGCGCGGCCAGGAGAACGCAAACGACCACGAGTGCGACGATAAAACCGGGTCGGAGTCTTCGTTTTTGCTTGCGGCGGAGAGTTCTTTGAGTCGGCATAGCACACCTATCGAATGAAATAGTTAGTTATAGTATAACAAATTTCCCAAAAAAGTAAAGAGAATGCTTGAAAATGATCTGAAATCTTGAATTTCAGCGGGAAAACTGCTATAATCTGCCTATAGAAAGTTGGTGATCGTATGCCAGATATCGCGATCGTCGGCGGCGGAGCCGCCGGACTTGCCGCGGCGTTTTCCGCGCTGGAACACGGCGCAAAGGTGACCTTGTTCGAGCCAAACGGCGTTTTGGGCAAGAAACTCTGCATCACCGGCAAGGGAAGAGGCAACGTCACCAACCATACCGATCCGAAAAACTTTCTCACCCAGGTTTTGCGCGGCGGAAAATTTCTCTATTCCGCTCTGTATTCCTTTACGCCGGAGGATACGGAAAACTGGCTGGAATCGCTCGGCGTGCCCCTGAAAACGGAGCGCGGCAACCGTGTTTTTCCCGTTTCCGACCGCGCTTGCGACGTGCGCGACGCGATCGAAAATTCGCTGAAGCGATCCCCGCGGTTTACCCGGATCCGCGCCAAAGTCCGCGAGATCCGTGCGATCGCGGGCGGACTTCAGGTGTTCTGCGAAGATAGTGATAAGGCAAGCGTCTTTGACCGGGTCATCCTCGCCTGCGGCGGAAAATCCTACCCCAAGACCGGCTCGACCGGGGACGGATATCGCTTGGCGCAGAGCTTCGGCCACCGCATCACGCCTTGCTCGCCGTCGCTTACGCCGATCCTTTGCCGTGAAAGCTTCTGCGGGAAACTGGAGGGCTTGAGCCTGAAAAACGTCCGCTTGAGCCTGAAAAACGAAACGGGGAAGGGCGCGGAGTTTTCCGAACTCGGAGAATTGCTGTTCACCGATTCCGGGATCAGCGGGCCGCTTGCCCTGCGCGCTTCCGCCTATCTTTCCGGCGGGCGCTTTCCGAGAACGCTGGAGCTGGATCTCAAACCGGCGTTGAGCGAAGAAGAACTGGATCGCCGCATCCTGCGCGACTTTAAGGAAAGCACGAACCGGGATTTCAAACACGCACTCGACCGGCTGCTGCCCGCCAGTTTCCGAGCCGTGATGGTCGCGCTTTCCGGCATCGATCCGGCGCAAAAGGTTCACCAGATCACCAAAGCTGAGCGCCGGCGCCTGGTCGGGCTGTTCAAGCACCTGACGCTGACTGCCGAAGATCTCGGCGGTTTCGACGAGGCGATCGTGACGCGCGGCGGGGTCGATCTGGAAGAAGTCGATCCTCACACCATGGAGTCGAAATTGCAGAAAAACCTTTATTTCGCGGGCGAAATGCTCGATCTGGACGCTTTCACGGGCGGCTATAATCTGCAGATCGCGTTTTCCACCGGAATGCTTGCCGGAGCAAAATGCACGCTTACCGATCAGAATTGAGGAAATTTCGCCGAAATTCACGAAATTTGCGAGAAAATCCTTGACGAATTGTTATTTATGCAGTATAATGTGTTAAATTAGTGTAAAAGTATTTCAAATTCCGGAGGTCGGGGCGTCGTCGATGAGCTTGTATTCCTTTCTTCGAGGCCTCTTTTCCGTTTCGACCAAATGCATTCTGCGTGCCCGCGTCGAGGGTTCAGAGCACGTTCCGGAGGAAGGCGCCTGCATTTTTGCGGCGAATCATCTGTCCTTCTGGGATCCCGTGATCCTGGTCGGCGCGATCAAGAACCGGGAATTGAGTTTCCTTGCACGCTCTTCGCTGTTTTCCAAGCCGGTCGTCGGCTATTTACTGCGCAAGACGCATTCTATGCCCGTGGAGCGCAACGGCAGCGACCTTTCGGCGATCCGCGCGGCGATCAGTATTTTGAAGCAAAACGGGGCGCTTGCCATCTATCCGCAGGGGACTCGCTGCCCGGACAAAGAGCCCGCCGAAACGGAGTTCCGCGACGGCGCCGCGTATTTGGCCCTGTATTCCGGCGCGACGGTTGTCCCGGTCGGCGTTTATACCAAAAACTACCGGATCCGCTGGTTTCGCAGAGTGTATGTCGTGTTCGGAGAGCCGATCGCGATCCCGCGCTTGAGCCCGGATCAGCGCAAAAAATCGCTCAAAGCTTATACCGAAAAGATCCGCGACGAGATCTTGAACTTGTGTTCTTTAGCGCGCGCTCACGCGCAGTCCAAACGTAAATGAACGTGATCTTATCCGAATACGCCGGTTTTTGTTTCGGCGTTCAGCGATCCGCCGATCTGTTGGATCAGCTTTTGAGCGTTCCGGATCATCCGCCGGTCTATTGCGTGGGCGAGCTGATCCATAACCGCGACTATATCGACGAACTTCAAGCGCGCGGCGTTAGCTTCGTAACGGATGAGACTTTAGACCGGATCCCCGACGGCGCGATCGCCGTTTTGCGCACCCACGGCGTTCCGTTCAAGACGCTGGAAACCCTAACCAAACGCGCGCTTACCATCGAGGATGCGACCTGCCCCTTCGTGAAACGAACGCACCGTATCGCGGAAGACGAGCTTGCGCGGGGAGCGGATCTGTTTCTGATCGTGGGGGACCGCGATCACCCGGAAGTGAAAGCCCTGCTTTCCCGGATCCCGGATGAAAAAGTGCGCGTGATCGGCACCCTTTCGGATTTGATTTCGATTGATCTTACCGCCTTTCGGCGTTGTATTCTTCTTTCACAGACCACGGCAAACCATGATTTTTTCAAGGATTGCGCCGCATACGTGGAAGAACACAAACCAGACGCCGTCGTTTATGACACCGTTTGCAAGGCAACGGAGCAGCGGCAAATAGACGCGGTCGAACTCGCAAAGCGTTGCGACGTGATGCTGGTGATCGGCGGAAAGAACAGTTCCAATTCGCGAAAACTTGCGGAGTTGGCACAAAAGCATTGCACCACCTGTTTTATCGAGCGCGCAAGCGAGATCCCGAAGGATCTTTTGCAAAACGCCCGTCGGGTGGGCATAACTGCGGGGGCATCCACGCCACGCAGAATAATCGAGGAGGTCGTGTGCTACATGACAGAAAACAATCGTACCGAAGAAACTTTAAGTTTTGAGGAGCTGCTGGAACAATCCTTCAAGACGCTCTCGCCCGGAGACGTTGCCACCGGGAATATTACAAGGATTTTGCCGGCAGAAATGCACGTCGATCTCGGGATCAAGCATACCGGCATCCTGCCGCTTGCCGAAGTGAGCGACGATCCGTCCTTCAAACTGGAAGAGAACTTCAAAGTCGGCGACGAAGTCACCGTGCTCGTCCAGAAATTCAACGACGCCGAAGGCACCGTTCAGGTTTCCAAGAAGAAGCTGGACAACCGTGCGGGCTGGCAGAAGATCGTGAATGCCTATCAGGCGGACGAGATCCTGACCGGCACCGTTTCCAGCGCGATCAAGGGCGGTATTCTGGTCTCCTGGGAGGGGCAGAGCATTTTCGTGCCCGGCTCCTTGTCCGGACTGCCCAAAGAAGCGGATCTCCGTACCATGGTCGGCACGCAGGTCGAATTCAAACTCGCGGAACTCGACGAGCAGAAGCGCCGCACCGTCGGTTCGATCCGCGCGGTCGAACGCGAACGCCGCAAAGCGCTGTCCGAGCAGTTCTGGAATGAGGTCGAGCCCGGCAAGATCTATACCGGCAAAGTCAAATCCATCACGTCTTACGGCGCGTTCGTCGATCTGGGCGGCGCCGACGGTATGATCCATATCACCGAACTGTCCTGGAAGCGTCTCTCGCATCCGAGCGAAGTGGTTTCGATCGGTCAGGAAGTCACCGTTTACGTGAAAGACGTGAACTACGACGCGCATAAGATCTCGCTCGGTTATAAGACCGACGCCGATAACCCCTGGAACAAGTTCGTGGAACAGTTCCACGAGGGCGACGTGACCAAGGTCACGATCGTGAACATGACCACCTTCGGCGCCTTTGCGGAGATCATTCCGGGCGTGGACGGTCTGATCCACATTTCTCAAATTACCAACAAGCATATCACCAAGCCGCAGGACGTGCTGACCATCGGTGAGGTCGTTGACGTGGAGATCATCGGGATCAACACCGAAACGAAGAAGATCAGCCTTTCCATGCGTTCGCTTTTGCCTCCGGAAGAACAGACTCCCGCCGCGGAAGAGATTGCGGCAGAGGAAAAAGAAGAGGTCCCGGAGGCGCCCGCCGAAGAAGCGCCCGCGAATGAAACGCCTGCGGATGAAGCGCCTGCCGAAGAAAAGCCCGCAGAGGAAGCCCCCGCCGAAGAAAAGCCCAAGGCAAAGCGTACAAAGAAGAAAGCGGAAGAGGCTGAAGGCGATTCGCCCGCCGAAGAAGCGCCTGCGGAAGAGCCCGCGCCGAAAAAGACCACCCGGAAAAAGAAAACGGAAGAACCCAAAGAAGAAGAAGAAAGCGCGGAATAAGTATTTTAAGAAAACGAGCGGTGAACGAAAGTTTACCGCTCGTTTTTTTCTTCGCGCCCCGTTCGGGTGCGGAAAACCAGTTTCATGATCCCGCGTACGGAAAAGGGATAGAACGGGTATAAAAATCCTCTCATCCCGATCTCTTTGCGTGTAAGGATCAAGGCCGCGATAAGAAACGCGCTCGCGCCGATCAGACCCCAGATCGAAAACGCTTCCACCGCGCAGATCAAGAGAATGCGCGCGAATTTCAGGCTGTAACCCAATTCGTAATTGTTCGGGATAAAACTCGTGATCGCCACGAGCGCGGAATACAGGATCGTTTGCGGTACGAACCATCCGCTTTTGACCGCGAAATCGCCGAGCAGTAAGCCGCCGACCACGCTCAAAGAGTTGGCGAGCGGCTCCGGCGTGTTCAAAGAGGCAAGCTTCAGCGCATCCACGGAGAATTCGATCAGCAAGAGCTGCAGAAAGACCGGAACGGCGTATTCGTCCGAGATGAGCAAAAAAGAAAAATCGTTCGGGATCTGCGCATCCAGTTTCACGGCCAAAAGCCAGAGCGGCACCAGAAAAACGCTCGCTAAAAAACTGAATAGCCGCACGAATCGCAGATAGCTTGCCGTGAGCGGCGGAAAGTAATAATCGTCGCTTTCCTCCATGAAATCAAACAGCGTGATCGGCAGGATGATCGCGTTGGGCGTGGTATCGGTCAGGATCACGAGCTTGCCTTCCAAAAGTTCGGCGGCGCAGGTGTCCGGCCGCTCCGTATAGCGAACGCGGGGCAGGGGATTCAAAAGCCCGATCCCGGAGCGGAAAAAGAGTGCTTCCGTTACGTTTTCTTCCCCGGAGCAGACGGCTTTGTCCCGCAGCCGTTTGAGCCTGCTTCGGATCTCGTGGAGCAGTTTCGGATCCGCCGTACCCTCCAAATAACAAAGCGCAAGCCGCGTTTGAGTCTTTTTTCCCGCGACAAAGGATTCGCAGCGCAGTTTTTCGTTCACGATCCGGCGCCGGAGCAGCGCAAGATTCACGTTCAGACTCTCCCCGAAGCCCTCGTGCGGTCCGCGCAGGGTCTTGCCCTTATCTGGCTCTTTGAGCGAGCGTTGTGGTACGTGGCGCACCTCCGCAACGAGCGGTTGATCCGGAAACGCCTCGAACAAAAATAAGGTGAATCCCCGTAAGACCTGCTCGATCGCGCGATCCTCATTACTGACCGCACAATCGGAAAAACTCAAATAGCGCTCGGCAAATCGGGAAATCGAGCCGACGTTTTCCCAAACGCTCGCGTCGATCGATTTCGCATTCCCGAGTACGCGCTCCAGCGCGCTTTTATCCAGAAAACCGTCTGCGTAGAAATAAACGCACGCTTTTCCGGCAATTTCGATCCGCGCGCTTTTGAGATCCGCGCTTTCGTTCAGTTTCAGCCTGCGCTGTATGCGCTCGATGCGCTCAGAAAACTCGTTTTTTTGTTCGTCCATGTGATTAGTGTTGCCGAAAGCGCCGGTTTTCATCCCGAAGGCGCGCCTTGTTTGATTGACAAACACCATATCTTGTGATATGATTCATCTATCGTGATAGTTTTGTCAAGATTTGGCGTTTTTCGGAGGAATTATCGGTGATAACCAAGATCATCAAACGCGACGGCAGGGAAGTGCCGTTCAATATCGAAAAGATCACAAACGCGATCTATAAAGCCGCGCAGGCGATCGGCGGGAAGGACTATAATACCGCCTTAAAGCTCTCCGAGATGGTCGCGGATCGCTTGGACGAGATCTATAAAGGCCGCGTCCCGACGGTCGAGCAGGTGCAGGATTGCGTGGAAAAGGTCTTGGTCGAAACGGGACACGCGCGCACGGCAAAAGAGTATATCCTGTACCGCGCACAGCGCACCCGCGTGCGTGAAATGAACACGCGCCTGATGAAGCTCTACGAGCGCCTGACCTTCAAGGATGAAAAAGAGCCGCCCGAGTTTTCCGCCAACGGCACGCTGTACCGCTATGGCGCGGAGGGCGCCAAGCAGTTTTACGAAATGTTCGTGATCGATCCGAATTTCGTGCGTGCCAACGACAGCGGCAATTTCTATCTGGATCATTGCGAAGCCTACGGATTGACCACGCAGAGCTGTCAGATCGACTTGGAACGCCTGTTTGCAAACGGGTTTTCTTCCGGCAAGACCGCAATCCGGGAACCGATGGGCGTTGCTTCCGCCTGCGCGCTGTGTGCGCTTGCGCTGCAACTGAACCAAAACGATCAGCACGGTCCGCAGAGCATCCCGAACTTTGATTTCGCCGTCGCAAACGCCGTCCGCAAGACCTATCGCCGGATTTTCCGCCAGGAATTGACGAAAGCCGCGGATCTGATTTCCGATTTGAAACCGGAGGTCAGCGTTTCCGATCTCGTCCTGCAAGCGGAACAGGAGACCGGCTTGTGCGCGGCAATCGAGTTCCCGCCGGAATATCTGGACGCTTTGTACGCCAAGCTTTTGACGGTCTTCGATCAGAAGACTGCGGAAAAACTCGTCGCCCACGCCCGCACCTGGGCGTTCACGCATACCGACCGTTCGCTCTGTCAGGCGCTCGACGCGATGTTTTCCGAACTGAACACCGCATCGACCCGCGGCGGCGCAGGTCTTCCGGATACCGCGATCCAGTACGGTACGGACACCTCTCCCGAGGGCAGATTGGTGATCAAAAACGCGCTTGCGCTGACCGAGCGCGGACTCGGCAACGGGGAAGACGCGCTCTGGCCCAAACAGTTTTTCAAATGTAAGAATCGGGTCAACACCCGCGCGGACGACCCGAACTACGATCTTTATGAACTTGCCTGCAAGACCGCGCAGAAACGCGGCGCGCCGTACTTTATCTTCCTGGACGCGCCCTGCAACGCGCGCGGCTATCGTCCCGGCGCTCCGGAGAGCGAGGCGGGTTACTTTTCCGACGGCAGCCGCGTTTTGGAAGATCGCGCGGCGCCGGATCAGCCGTCCGTGCCGGGACGCGGCGTTTTGAGCTCCACGTTCTTGAACCTGCCGCGGATCGCGATCCGGGCGCAGAAAAACCAGGACGTATTTTTCGATGAGTTGGATCGCAAGCTGGATATGATCTTCGAGCAGCTTTCCGAACGGCTGAAACTACAGGGCGACAAGCGCGCTTGCGAGTTTCCGTTTTTGATGGGCAACGGCGTCTGGATGGGTGCAAACGAGCTGGACGAAACCGATCAGATCGCCGGGATCCTGCGCCACGGTACGCTTGCCGTGGGCTTTGTCGGACTTGCCGAAGCCTTAGTAAGCCTTGTCGGCGCACATCACGGCGCCTCGGACGACGCGCAATCGCTCGGGCTTGAGATCGTCGCCCATCTGCGCAGGCGCTGCGATCAGATCTCGGAAAAACAATCGCTCAACTTCGTTTTGACCGGCGTCGATTCGCCGACCGCCGCGCGGCGCTTTGCGGAAACGGATCGCGAGCTTTACGGCGAGATCCCGGGCGTGACCGATAAAGCCCGCTATACCGCGTCGTTTTGCGTGCCGGATGCAGAGAATACGGACGCAAAATCCTTAATCGCCCTCTCCGCGCCGTATCACGAACTATCAAACGGCGGACATTGCACCGTGATCGATCCGCGCAATGAGAGCGTGCAGAAGGTTTTGGAAGCGGCGCGCGTTTCCGGTCTTGCCTGCGCGGCGATCGCAGCAAACCGCATAACTGCGGAGGATAAAGACGATGGACGATAAGATTTATAAGCAACTGATCCTGGACCGCGTGGAGGAGGAGCTTGCCGTTTTTGAAGCGGAGGACGGTTCCTCGATCGCTCTTGCGCGCGAATTGCTCCCGCAGGGTTCAAAGGAGGGCGACGTGTTCACCTACGACGGCGATACGCTGATTTTAGACGAACAGGCGACCGCCGCGCGCGCGGATCGGATCCGCCAAAAGATGGATCTCATTTTCGGTTCCGATCGATAGATCCGCAAAAAAAAGAAAGCAGGGAAGGATCCCTGCTTTCTTTTTTGGAATGAAACCGATTACTGTTCTTCCTTCTCTTCGTCCGGCTCCTGGATCGAGCAGTCGATATCGTCCACGGATTCGTCCTCGAAGAAATCTTCAAAGTCGTCTTCCGGGTAGTCGTAATCTTCCAGATATTCGCGGCGAAGCTTGAGCTGTTTGCGATATTCGTCAAACAGCAAAGCGCCGCCCGCCAGACCGCCGACACAGCCGAGCGCAAAGCAGGTCTTGGACAGGCTCTTGTTGCTCTTCATGTAGATGAGCCCGAGCACGAGGCAGGAAAACGCCTGCGCGATAAAGGTGGCGCCGATGATCAGTTTGCTTTTCTTCAACATAACTTTTCTCCTTTTATTGTTTGTTTTGTTCGACTGAATATTGTAAATACGCGTTGATAAACGCATCCAGATCGCCGTCCATCACCCGGTTCACGTCGCCGGTCTCACAGTTGGTGCGGTGATCTTTGACGAGCGTGTACGGCATAAACACGTAGGAGCGGATCTGGGAGCCCCATTCGATATTGGCTTTCACGCCCTGGATATCTTCGATCTTTTCCAAATGCTCGCGCTCTTTGATCTCCAAAAGCTTGGATTTGAGCATCCGCATCGCGGTTTCTTTATTCTGCAATTGACTGCGTTCGGTCTGACAGCCGACCACGATCCCGGTGGGGATATGCTGAATCCGGATCGCGGAATCGGTCTTGTTGATGTGCTGTCCGCCGGCGCCGGAGGAACGGTGCGCTTCGATCTTTAAGTCTTCTTCGCGGATCTCGATATCCAGATCGTCGGTGAACTCCGGCATCACTTCCACGGAAGCGAACGAGGTATGGCGGCGGCCGGAGGCGTCGAAGGGGGAAACGCGCACCAGTCTGTGCACGCCGGATTCGCTCTTTAAGTAGCCGTAGGCGTAAGGCCCGGATATCTGCATAGTCACGCTCTTAAGACCCGCCTCGTCGCCGTCCAGATAATCGAGCGTTTTGCAGGTAAAGCCGCGGCGTTCCGCGAATCGCTGATACATCCGGTAAAGCATACTTGCCCAGTCCTGCGCTTCGGTGCCGCCGGCGCCGGGGTGGATGGAAATGAGCGCGTTGTTCGCGTCGTATTCACCGGAAAGCAGCAGCGCGATCTTCTGGGTGTCGTATTCCGCTTCGACTTTGTCGATGCTTTGCAGGATCTCATCGACCAGCGATTCGTCATCCGCTTCGTTGGCAAGGGCGTGAAGCTCACAGACGCTGTCGTATTCGCTTTTTAAGTTCAGATAGCCCTCTAACTTATCTTTCAGGCCTTTCATTTTGGAAAGGACCTGTTGGGAATGCTTCGGATCCGACCAAAAATCAGCCGCCTGCGTTTGCAGATCGAGTTCGTCCACGCTTTTCCGCAAGGCTTCCACGTCAAGCGAAACGCCGAGTTCCTCGATCTTTTTTCCGAGGTCTTTCAGTCGGGAAACGGATTGCTCTAAAATCAGTATCACAGCGTACTCCATATTTTATATTTCCGCTGATATTATACTATGAAAGTCAGCGTTTGTAAATAGCAAACTGTGATTTTTTGCCGCTGCCCTGCGGATATCCGAAGCCGAAAAGTCCGGCAAGAAAACCGAAGATCACCGCCGCGCTGATCCCGCCGGACGCCGCTTTCAATCCACCGGTCAGTACGCCCGAAAGCCCTTCCTCCGTGACCGCGCGATACACGCCTTTTGCGAGCAGGTACCCGAATCCCGTCAGCGGTACGGTCGCGCCCGAGTGCGCAAGATCGGTAAAGGCGCCGTAAACGCCCGCCGCACCGAGCACGACGCCCGTGCAGACGTATCCGACCAGGATCCGCGCGGGGGTCAGCGCGGTTTTTAAAATCAAGAATTCGCCGACGGCACAGATCAGACCGCCGAAGATAAAGGACATCAGGTAATTCAAATAATCGGCTCCTTTCCGAATTCCACCGCGTGCGCAATCGCGGGGATGGATTGTTTTTGCTGGATCGTCAGCGGGCTCATCAAAGCGCCGGTCCCGATCAACAGCACGCGCGCAAAGGGCGTTTTCCGCCAGACCTTTTCCAGATATCCGCAGAGGTAAAACGCGGAACAACCGCTTCCGGAGGCGCCGGAATGCACGTCCTGATCTTTTTTATAGATCTGCGTGCCGCAGTCGAGATAATTATGATCGAGTACCACCCCGTTTTGCGCGCAGAGCTCCTTGAAATGTCCGGCGCCGATCCATCCGAGATCGCCCGTAAGGATCCGGTCGTAATCGCCCGGCGCCGTGCCGGTCGCGTTGAGATAATCGAGCAGGGTCTTTGCGGCGGCAGGCGCCATCGCGGCGCCCATATTCGCCGTATCCTTGATCCCGAAATCCACGATCGTGCCGGGCATGGCGCGCGTAAGATAGATCGGCGCGGCCTCAACCGGATCCCGGTCGGAAAAGACCGCGCAGCCGCAGGCAGTCACCGTGCGTTGAGCGGTCGGCGTGCGCTGACAGCCGTATTCCAAAGGAAAACGATATTGCCGTTCCGCACCGGAAAAATGCGAGCCGGATAGCGCGATCGCCCGCCGGATCGCGCCCGATTCGATCGCAAGCCCCGCGATCAGGCACCCGAGTGCAAAGGTCGCGCAGGCGTTGTAGAGCCCACAGTACGGGATGCCGAAATCCGCGGCGCCGTAAGACGACGCGGTGCATTGATTCAACAGATCGCCCGCGAGCAGCAGATCGACGTCGTTCGGACGAAACGACAGTTTGTATAAGGCGCGCTCGATCGCGTAGCGCACCATATTTGCTTCCGCGCTTTCCCAAGAGTCCGCGTCGAACAGATCGTCGGTATAGGCAAGGTCGAGATATTCGCCGAGCGGTCCGGAAAGCTCCATTGAGCCGCCGACCGCTGCCGCGCCGATCAGCCGGATCGGTTTACGATATTCGATCAGCATATCAGACCTCCGGCAGATCCGCGCCGAATAAGCGCAAAAGATACAGGATCAGCCCGTAGAGCACGGAAAGGGAAGTGCCGTATAAAATGACCGGCCCCGCGACCAAAAAGAGCTTTGCGCCCATTCCGGTCACCAGACCTTCGCGCTTTGCGTCGATCGCGGGCGAGGCGATCGCGTTGGCAAACCCCGTGATCGGCACGAGCGTTCCGGCGCCGGCATAGCGCGCCGCCTCGTCGAACCAACCGATCGCCGTGAAAAAGCAGGCAAGAAAAATCAAACTAACGGAAGTGAATAGCCCGGATCGCTCCACGTCCGCGCCGAGAAAACGATAGAACGCGTTGAGCGCCTCGCCGAAGGCGCAAATCGCGCCGCCGACCCAGAACGCACGGAGGCAATCTCGAAAAATGTGTTGACCTGCCGCGCTTATTTTGACTTTTTGTTGATATTGTGATCGAATTTTATCTACTTTATTCATATATTGTTCATATTTATACAGAGGTTTGTTTGGATCAGTTGCGCCGGATTGTGAAGGCCGGTATCAAACAGGCGGGTAGGATCCGGATCATTGGGATCGCGTGCGGTTCGCGCAGCTCGGATGAGTACGGCAAAATCGGCGGATCACGGAGACGGATCCCGGATCAGAGATTGAAAACGTTTCCGTTCATAGAATTTCCGCCCGGTCCGGATTTCATACAACAATCGGTGGGATTGCGGAAATCGGGACTGAAAAACGGCAAAACAAACAAAAACAGTTCGTCTCAGATTTTTTCGTACGATGAAGTCATCGCAGAAAAAATTTTGAAACGAACTACGGGCAAAGTATAATCTGCCAAAAAAGAAAACGCGCCGAGTCGCGCGCTGAAACCGATACGCGATGCGATGATCGAAGCCGGATCGGATCATAAAAAATGAATTCAATCAAACGGCAGACAAACCGCCGTAAAAAATGAATTCGGACCCCGGCACATCCAAACGGCGGCACGGCACCCAAACCGGACAAAGCGAGATTCGCGCTATAAGAGCCCCATATTTGCCTTATTATTCCTTTCAGAACACCCCGAACTATATAAAATTTGCATTTTATATAGTTATGTATATTCCGGATCCGGAAAACAGGATCGGAGCGCGTCGTTCTTCCCTGGCATACGGCCGGGTATCATTTGGACTCCTCGGAAGGCGCGTCGGCCGTTTTCGCAAATTGCGGATCCCTGCGTCGGAAGGCGTATAGGGCTTGGGTCCGTATGTCAAAGCGATTTTGCCGCAGAAAAATCTGTGACGGGCGGGATCGCGCGCCCCGCGGACGATCGCCCGTTCCCTATTCCCCGTCCTATTTGGGAATTTTTTTCGTTTTTCCCTGCCAGCGGCGGACCAGCTCCGGATTGCGGCGCCGGACGAGCGCAAAGAGGATCGCGCCGATCAGCGCGCCGAGCGTGTTTAAGATCACGTCGTCGATATCGGAATAACGCATCAAAAAATGCTGGATCAGCTCCGCCAAAACCGACGAACACGCGCAGATCAGGATCGAATATCCCCATTTTAAGCGCGGAAACACGATCGGCATCATAAAGGCAAGCGGCGTAAAGCAGAAAACGTTGCCGAAGAAATATACGACGAATTGCCCGGTTTTCGGGCCGATCAGCGTAAAATAATCCGCGATCTGCAAAAACGGGATTAGATTGACTTTCCCGCTGTCCACGCCGTCGTGGAACAAGGCGGCGAGCAGCGCGAGTAAATAGCCGCAAAACAGCGTGATCCAAAGCCGATAAATCAGGTTTTCGCGCGCCGCCTCCCTTTTCCGCTTTACCTTGAATTTCCACAGCAGAAACTGCACGAATACGCAAAGCCCCGCTCCGGCAAAGAAAAACGGCAAAAGAAAACCGAGGTTATACAGAAACAGTCGCATACGCTTCTCCTTTCGTTTATCTTAACACCGACTTGACAAGAAATCAAGTTTCGATTATAATCACGTTGTTTTGGGATGTAGCCAAGCGGTTAAGGCACCAGACTTTGACTCTGGCATCTCGCAGGTTCAAATCCTGCCATCCCAGCCATGCAAAAGACTCGCTTCGGCGAGTCTTTTGCCATGATATCCGTTCCTTTTGCAGGAAGGACGAACCGGATTGAATCCGACGGTGGTTTACCGCATAAAAAAGCGAAAAAAACGAGAATTTCCTTGCATTTCGCGCCCGGAAGTTATATAATATAATGAATTGTTATTTTCTGTTCAGGAGCGGGTTATGAAAGATGATCCTTCTGTCGTAAACCAAATCGGTCAGATCGCCGCCAGAATCGCGGAAATGCGCGATCTTTGCGGGATGAGCGTAGAGGAAGTCAGCGAAAAGCTGGACGTTCTGCCGGAGCTTTACCGCAGGTACGAATCCGGCGCGGAGGATATCCCGATCGGCGTGGTCTATACCTTGGCGCAGATCTTCGGGATCGACTCCACCACGCTGCTTACCGGCGATCGCGCCAGAATGACGGATTATACCGTGGTGCGCGCGGGCAAGGGCATCGAGATCGAGCGTTTTCCCGGTTATTCCTTCTCTTCCCTTGCGATCAACTATATCGGTCGGCAGATGGACCCGATGATCGTGACGATGTCGCTTTCCGACAAACCCGCGAAGCTCGTGACGCATCCGGGCCAGGAATTCAATTACGTCTTAAAAGGAAAGATCCGCGTGGTGATCGGAGAGCATTTCTTCGACCTGGATACCGGCGACAGTATCTATTTCAACCCCATGCTTCCCCACGGCCAGCGCGCTTTGAGCGAAACCGCCGAATTTTTGACCGTGATCAACGGTTGAGCCTCCGAAAGGATTCTGATCAAACGCATGTCTCAAACACCGGAATTACTCTCTCGTTTTCTCGATCGCATAGACTTTGATTCCTATGAAGATTTCAAGGAGCATTACAAAGTCAAGGTCCCCGAGCGCTTTAATTTCGCCTACGACGTGGTGGACGCCTGGGCAGAGCTCGATCCGGACAAAGAAGCGCTCTATTGGGTGAACGACCACGGAGAAAAACGCAGTTATACCTTTACCGAGATCTCTTTACTGTCCAAGCGCGCCGCCAACGTGTTTTCCGCCTACGGAATCCAAAAAGGCGATCGCGTGCTTCTGATCCTGCGGCAACGGCCCGAGGTCTGGATCGCGCTTGTGGCGCTGCATCGCTTGGGCGCCGTGCCGATCCCCGCGACCTTTCAGTCCACCAAAAAGGACCTGGTTTATCGCTTCAACGCCGCAAACGTGAAGGCGCTTTGTACGGTCGATGATCCCTACGTTTTGGAGCAGACGCTTGCCGCGCTTCCGGAATGTAAGACGGTAAAAGCGCATTTCGTGGTCGGATCCTCGATCCCCGAAGGCGCGCTCGATTTTCGCAAACTGATCGAAGCCGCTCCGGAGACCTTTGAGCGCGTACCGACGGACAACACCGACACGATGCTGTTGTATTTTTCCTCCGGGACGACCGGGATGCCGAAAATGATCCGTCACGATTTCACCTATCCGCTCGGGCATATCGTTACGGCGAAATACTGGCAATGCGTCGAAAACGGCGGCCGTCACATGACCGCGTCCGATTCCGGTTGGGCGAAATTCGCCTGGGGCAAGATCTACGGTCAATGGATCTGCGGCGCGGTGATCGCGGCGTATGATGAAGAGCGCTTCCACCCGGATAAGTTCTTGCAGGTCATATCCGAAATGAAGCTGACCACGTTTTGCGCCCCGCCGACGATCTATCGCTTTTTGATCAAAGAGGATCTGACGAAATACGATCTGTCCACGATCCGGCATTGCACGACCGCGGGCGAGCCTTTGAATCCCGAGGTCTTCAACCGCTTCAAGGAAGCCACCGGGCTTTCGATCCGCGAGGGATTCGGGCAGTCGGAATCCACCGTTCTGATCGCAAATTTCCCCTGGATCGAGCAAAAACTCGGCTCCACGGGTAAACCGAGCCCCCTGTATGATCTGGACATTTTAGACGCGGACGGCAATCCCTGTGAGGACGGCGTGGTCGGCTCGATCGTAATTAAAAACGCGAAAACCAATCACCCCGTCGGGCTCTTTTGCGAATACTTAAACGATGAAGAGGCAATGAAAAAAGCCTTTTCGACCGGCGGTTATAACACCGGCGACACCGCCTGGCGCGATTCCGACGGCTATCTCTGGTTCGAGGGACGCGGGGACGATATCATCAAGTGCTCCGGCTACCGGATCGGGCCCTTTGAAGTGGAAAGCGCGTTGATGACGCATCCGAGCGTATTGGAATGCGCGGTGACCGCCTACCCTGATCCGATCCGCGGCGAGGTCGTGAAAGCAACGGTTTTGCTTTCCCGCGGCTATGCGCCGAGCGAAGAGCTCAAAAAGGAGCTGCAGGCTCACGTGAAGGCGGCGACCGCACCCTATAAGTACCCGAGAGTGATCGAATTCGTGACCTCCCTGCCCAAGACCTCCAGCGGCAAGATCCAAAGAAACGAGATCCGAAAACGGGACCTGGAGCGCTTCCGCGCAGCCGGGCTCGAACAAGAATAAGGAGTTTCCATGTTTCAAGCTCATATCGACATCGCAGACCTTTACCGATCCCCGAAAATGTATTCCGATCAGACCGTCACGGTGACCGGCTGGATCAAAAGCGTGCGCGCCTCCAACGCGTTCGGTTTTGCCACCGTATCGGACGGTACCTGTTTTTCGCCCCTGCAGATCGTGTTTGAGAGCGAAAAACTCGATAATTACAAGGAGATCGCTTCCTTGAACGTCGGCGCGGCGATCGTGGCGACCGGAAAACTCGTTTTGACGCCCGAAGCCAAACAGCCCTTTGAACTCAAAGCGGAAGCGATCGCGATCGAGGGCCGATCCACGCCGGAGTATCCCTTACAGAAAAAGAGCCATTCGCTGGAGTTTTTGCGCTCGATCGCGCACCTGCGCCCGCGCGCCAACACCTTCAACGCGGTTTTCCGCGTGCGCAGCGTCGCGGCGTACGCGATCCATTCCTTCTTCCAGGAACGCGGCTTTACCTACGTGCATACCCCGATCATCACGACCTCCGACGCGGAAGGCGCGGGCGAAATGTTCCGCGTGACCACGCTCGATTTCGACGACCCGCCCAAGACCGAGGACGGGAAAACCGATTTCTCCAAGGACTTTTTCGGCAAGTCGGCAAGCCTGACCGTTTCCGGGCAGTTGAACGCGGAGTGCTTTGCGCTCTCCCACTCCAAGGTCTATACCTTCGGTCCGACCTTCCGCGCGGAAAACTCCAACACGGCGCGGCACGCCGCCGAGTTCTGGATGATGGAGCCGGAGATCGCCTTTGCGGATCTGGAAGACGATATGAAGCTTGCCGAGGATATGACAAAATACGTGATCCGCTTTGTTTTGGATCGCTGCCCTCAGGATCTGGAGTTCTTCAATCGCTTCATTGATACCGGTCTTTTGGAGCGTCTGGAGCACGTCGCCTCGTCCGATTTTGCCAAACTCACCTACACGCAGGCGATCGAGATTTTGCAGAAATCCGGCAAAAAGTTCGAATTCCCCGTGTCCTACGGCTCGGATCTCGCCACGGAGCACGAACGGTATCTGACCGAAGAATATTGCAAGCGCCCCGTGTTCGTGACCGACTGGCCCAAGGAGATCAAAGCGTTTTATATGCGCTTGAACGACGACGGAAAGACCGTTGCGGCGATGGATCTTCTGGTGCCGGGCGTCGGCGAATTGATCGGCGGCAGCCAGCGCGAGGAGCGGCTGGAGCTTCTGGAGCAGCGCATCCGCGAGCTCGGGATGGATGAAGAGACTTACGCCTGGTATCTGGATCTCAGGCGTTACGGCGGCGTTCATCACGCGGGCTTCGGGCTCGGCTTTGAGCGCCTGGTCATGTACCTGACCGGCATTTCCAACATCCGCGACGTAGAAGCGTTCCCCCGTACCGTCGGCAACGCGCAGTTCTGATTTTTCCGAAAAGAGAGAACGTTATGCAGATTTCCGAACAGACGCTGCCCGAATTACGGGCGGAATATGAAAAAGCGAAAGAGGAAAAGCTTTCGATCAATATGGCGCGCGGGATCCCCTCGAAAGAGCAGTTGGATCTTGCCGAGCCGCTGCTGCGCGCCGTTTCCGATAACGCTCAAGCGATCGACGCCGCCGGAACGGACACCCGCAATTACGGCGTGCCGACCGGAATTGCCGAGCTCAAACGGATCTTTCTTCCCTTTTTGGGCGCGGAAGAATCCGAGGTTTTGGTCGGCGGCGCTTCCTCGTTGAATCTGATCTACGACCTGATCGCCGACGGGATGCTGCGCGGCTTTCCGGAAAGCGAGCGCCCCTGGAAGGACGAAGCGGAGATTCAGTTTCTCTGCCCCGTTCCGGGCTACGACCGTCACTTTTCGATTTTAGAGGCTCTCGGGATCCGTATGATCCCGATCGCGCTTTCCGAAACCGGCGTCGATTGCGACGAGGTGGAACGCCTGGTTCAGGATCCGAGCGTGAAAGGGATGATTTTCGTCCCGAAATACGCCAATCCGGACGGCTGCGTGTATTCCGACGAGGTCCTGGACCGTCTTGCCCGGATGAAGACCGCGGCGGGCGACTTCAAATTCTTCTGCGATAACGCCTACGGCGTGCACGATCTTTACGGCTATCGGCAGAGCGCTTCTCTATTCAAGCTTGCCAAGCGCTACGGCACGCAAGAGCGCGTCTATACCTTTATGTCCACCTCCAAGATCACCTATGCCGGCGGCGGGGTCTCCTTTGTCGCTTGTGCACCGGCGCAAATGGCGCAGATCCGCGACCGGATGAGCTACGAGGTGATCTGTTACGATAAAGTCAACCAACTGCGCCACGCGCGCTTTTTGCAGTCCCCGGAGGCGTTGTTGGCGTATATGGAGCGCCACGCGCAGATCCTGCGCCCGAAATTCGAGCTTGTCGATCAGATCCTCACCAAAGAATTGGCCGATTGCGGCTTTGCCCGCTGGTCCAGACCGCGCGGCGGTTATTTCGTGAGTCTGGATCTTGCGCCGAACACCGCGCGCAAAGTGTTTTTGATGATGCGCGATCTCGGCATCACGCTCACCTCTCCCGGCGCGACCTTCCCCTATCACCGGGATCCGGAGGATCGCAATTTGCGCATTTCCCCGACCGCGATGTCGCTGTCAGATCTCAAACGCGCGATCACCTTACTTGCGCTTTGTGCCAAGATCGCCTATCTGGAACTGCAATAGTCCCACCGAGAAACGGAGGTTTCCATGTCAAAGCCGCTTTACGAAAGCCCGTTGTCCGGCCGCTATGCCACGCCGGAAATGCTCGCTTACTTTTCTCCGGATCACAAATACCGCACCTGGCGCAAACTGTGGATCGCGCTCGCGGAATCCGAAAAAGAGCTCGGGCTTCCGATCACCGAGGAACAGATCGCTGAACTCAAGGCGCACGCCGACACGATCAATTACGAGGATGCGGACGAGTTTGAAAAATCCCTGCGGCACGACGTGATGGCGCATATCCGCGCCTATGCCAAGCAATGTCCGAAAGCCGCCGGCGTGATCCATTTGGGCGCGACCAGCTGCTTTGTCACCGATAACGCCGATATCCTGATCATGCGCGACGCGCTGGAGCTGATCCGCGAAAAACTCGTCGTTTTGCTTTATCAGTTTTCCAAATTCGCAAGCGAGTATCGCGCGCTTCCCTGCCTCGGGTACACCCACCTGCAGCCCGCGCAGCCCACGACCGTCGGCAAACGCGCCACCCTGTGGGCGTACGATTTTTTGCAGGACTATGCGGAGATCGTCCATCGGCTCGATTCCCTGCGCTTATTAGGCAATAAAGGCACCACCGGGACGCAGGCAAGTTTTTTGGAATTGTTTGAAGGCAATTCTGAAACTGTGGATAAGTTGGAGTCGAGAATTGCGGAAAAACTCGGTTTTGCCGCGGTCGTTCCCGTTTCCGGGCAGACTTACAGCCGCAAGATCGACGCCTTTGTCGCGCAGACCCTGTCCGGGATCGCGCAGAGCGCGCACAAGTTTGCGACGGATTTAAGGCTGCTGCAATCCTTCAAGGAACTGGAAGAACCCTTTGAAAAGGATCAGGTCGGGTCTTCCGCCATGCCCTATAAGCGTAATCCCATGCGCTGTGAGCGTATCTGCGCGTTGAGCCGCGTGTTGATCGGCGAATCCCAGATCCCCGCGCAAACGCACAGCGTACAATGGCTGGAACGCACGCTGGACGATTCCGCCGCCAAGCGTTTGTGTATGCCGGAATGCTTCTTACTGTGCGATTCGATTTTGAATTTACTTTTGAACGTGACCGGCGCGATCGTGGTGAATCCCTACGTGATCCGCGCCCGGCTTGACGCGGAGCTGCCGTTTATGGCAAGCGAAAACATTTTGATGCGCGCCGTCAAAAAAGGCGGCGACCGTCAAAAGCTCCACGCGATTTTGCGCGAACACTCGCTTGCGGCGGCAAACGCCGTCAAACGGGAGGGCAAGCCAAACGACCTGATCGCGCGGATTTCAGCGGATCCCCGCTTTTCGTTGAGCGACGCGGAGCTGTCAGACGCTTTGGATCCGGCGCTCTACGTCGGGCGCGCCCCGGAGCAAGTCGATCGCTTTCTTATAAACGATCTTGCGCCTGTTTTCGATTCAAACGCTTCCCTGATCGCAAAGGCTGACTCCGGCGGTTTTTCGGCAGCGCTTTGTGTCTGATCGCTTGACGAATCGAAACGGAAAGCGTATAATTTCAAAAAAGATCAAAAGGACGGATTGCAATATGAACAAATCTCACAGCACGGTCAATCTCATTCTGGCGCTTGCGTTTTTCGTAGCCCTTGCGATGATCGCGGCGCTCGGCGTCCCGTTTTTGAAGATCCCCGCCCTCATTCAAAGCGAGGAGCTTAATCTCAGCTCCGATTTTGTGGACGGTTATGAGATCGTCGCAACGGTTTTAGATCCTGAGGTGACGGATGCCGACGATGCTCAAAGCGCCGGTTCGGCTTCTCTTGCGTCGGAGATCCTGCCCGTCTTACAGCGCCGTGCCGCCGCTTTGCAATACGACGTGAAGGTCGTCGATCTCAAAGACGGCACCGTGTCCTTCCGCTTCCCCGCGGAAGCCAAAGCCGACGATCCCGCCGCGCTGACCAAACAGATCTGCGCGCCTTGCGTGTTGAGCTTCGTGGACTCCAACGGCGATACCGTGATCCCCGCCGAAGCCCTTGCGGAAGCGACTCCCGGTTACGGCAATCTCTCCTCGACCGGCACGGATATGTCCTATTACATTTCCTTCCGGGTGAAAGACGAATACGTCACGATGCTTGCCGACGCGACCGCGAAGCTTGCCGAACAGAGCGACGGCACTTCCTCGATCAACGCCGCAAACGTGATGCATATCCGTCTGGATGGTCAGGATATTCTTGCCGCGACCGTCGGTGAGTCCATGTCCAACGGTTCCTTTACGATCAGCGGCAGCTTTGACGACGAAAGCGAGCCCGTGCTCTATGCCGCGCTCATCAACAACGGGGCGATCAACGCGACGATCGCCACCGGCGAGATGACCGATTGTGCCGCGCCGCTTTCCGAAAACGCGTTTGCGTATTTCTGGATCGGCTTTGCCGCGTTGATCGTGCTTTGCACGCTGATCGTCTGCATCTGCTATCGCTTAAGCGCGCTTTCCTATCTTGCCACGAACGCGTTCTACTGTTTCTTCACCGGTTTTTGCTTCCAGGCGTTCGGTATGCGCTTTTCGATCAACTCCTTGATCGGCTTTTTGATCGGCTTTATCGTGCTCTCGCTGATCCTGATGCGCTTCTATTCCAAGGTCAAGCAGGAATTTGCCGGCGGCAAGACCGCGCGCGCCGCGATCGAACGCGGGATGAAAAAAGCGCTTCCTTTCTATCTCGTTTTCGGTTTGATCGTGTTGGTGCTTTCCACGGCGCTCTGGGTCGTTTCCACCGTGTTCGGCTGGTCGGCGACCGGACTTTCCCTGATCTATGAAGCATCCGCGAGTTTGTTTGCGGCGTCGCTCTTTACGCTGACGTTTGCCTACTGGAGCGTGAACTTCTGGTACAAAGTCCTGCTCGGATTCGGTGCAAACGCGCCGAAATCCTATGGCGCACGCTTGAAAGCCGAAACGAACGAATAAATTTATAAGCGCCGGTTTTACCGGCGCTTCTTTTTGAAGCTATGACGAAAGCCTGTGCGATCACCGGTCACCGATTCGCGTCCCTGCCGTTTGGTACGAACGAAGGCGCCGAGTCCTGCCGCGCTCTGAAACGCGCGATCACCGACACCATGATCGAGCTTGTCGAGTTATCCGGCGTTCGGGAGTTTTTATGCGGGATGGCGCTCGGATCGGATCAGATCTGTGCGGAGATCGTTTTGGGCTTGAAATCGCAATATCCCGACTTAAAGCTTTCCTGTTGGATCCCCTGTGCGGAGCAATCGAAAAAATGGAATCAGGCGCAGAAGATGCGCTATCAGCAGATCGTGCGTTTATCGGACGAGGTCGTCTGCCTGAGCGACCGTTACACGCCGGATTGTATGCGCATCCGCAACGAAACCATGGTCGATCGCGCCGATTTCCTTTTGGCGATCTGGAACGGAAAACCGCGCGGCGGCACGGCGGCAACCGTGCGATACGCAAAATCGCGCGCTCTGCCGATCGTTTTGATCGATCCCTTTTCGGTATAGAAGATCGGAGAACGAAAAAGCGCCCTGCGTTTGC
>CADBPF010000058.1 GCA_902796545.1 uncultured Ruminococcus sp.
GTCGATCCTGGTTTCTTGTATTTTCCGGATCGGTAAGCGGAAAGACGCGTTTTTGTTTGCGCTTTTGTGCGTGATCGCCTCCGGGCTTGCCTGCGTGTCGGAGGCTTATACGGATCTGTGCTTCGAGCGCCCCGCGCAGCGCCTGATCGAGGAAGGCGGGGAGGTGCGGGTCTCCGGCAGGATCACGCGGATCTTGAGCGAGGGGGCGACCGATCGCGTCTATTTCGAGGCGGAAACGATCGGAGAGGCGCCCGTTTCCATGGGCTTTCTCGCCGATCTGAAAGCGCCGGACGAAAAGGCGCTTCGGGTCGGCGACGCGATCGCGGCAAAGGCGGAGATCGGCGATTTTCCCGCGCAAAGCGCATATATTCCGGGGGATCTTTCGCGATCCGCCCGGGCAAACGGCGCCTTTGCCTACGCGCGCTTGACCGAGGTGCGCGTACAAGACCGCGAACGGCCTTTGTTTTTGCGCCTGTACGACCGTGCGGGCGCGCTGTTGTCGGAATTGAACGACGCGCCGGTGCTCCGGGCGGCCCTGCTCGGGGACAAGCAGGGATTGTCCGAGGAGATCCGTTTTGATTTTCAGACCTTGGGCGTTTCGCATCTGCTGGCGCTTTCCGGACTGCATCTGAGCATCCTCTGCGGCGCGTTTTATTGCGTGCTGCGGGTGCTGTTTTTACCGAAGCGCGTCTGCGCCGGGGCAAGTTTAGCCTTTGCTACGGTCTATCTGCTGATTTCCGGGATGCCGCTTTCGCTTTTGCGCGCGGTGGGGATGCTGTACTGCTATCATCTCTCCGGCGCGGTCTTTTCCAAAAGCTCTCCGGTCAAGAATCTGGTGACCGCGGCGAGCGTGATCACCTTCTTTTCGCGTTACGCCGTGTCGGATATCGGCTTTTTGTTGAGTTTTTTCGCGACTTTGGGCATCGTGCTGTTCGTTTTTCGGGTCGAACGATCTCTGAAAACGCGCTTGTGGTATCGGATCGGACAAACGCGCATCTGTTCACGGATCCTGCTTCGGATCTTTTCGGCGGTGCTGCTTTCCCTGTGCACGACCCTGTCCGCGTTGTGCTTTACCTATCCGATCCTCGTAGTCTCCTACGGGTATCTCGCGGCGGGCGCCGTGTTCTATCAGCTGATCCTCGTGCCGCTGTTTTCGCTTTTGCTCGTTTGCGCCGCCGGCTATCTTGCGTTTTCCATGCTGTCGCTCGGCGCGCCGGCGGAATGGCTCTTTGCGGCGACCAACCGGCTTTCCCACGCGTTTTTAGTCTGCGTACGGCGGTTTTGCGAAAACGGCTTCGGGAGCGTATATCTGCGCGGCGCGCCCGGGATCGTTTCCGCGATCGTTCTGATCGCGGGTATTCTGTTCGTGATCCTGTTTCGCGTCCGTCTGCGGACCTGCCTGCTTTTGCCGGTGTTCTGCGCGCTTTCTTTCGTTTTGACGCTGCTTGTCCGGGCGCCGTTTCGCGCCGATTTGAGCGAAGCGTTTCGGATCTGCGGAACAAGCGAGGAATCCCTCGTACTGCGCGACCAAACGCGCGTGATCGTGTTCGGGCCGCCGGGGGAGGCGGTCGGGAAGGTAAACTACCGCTACCGGCGGCTTTGCTCCTACGAGGGGATCGACCGGATCGACGCGCTGGTGATCGGCCGGATCGACGAGTTTTCGGCAGAGCGCCTGGAAGCGCTTGATGCGATCACGCCTATCGATCGGATCTGCGTGCCGTCCGGCACGCGAGAGAGCTGGAAACAGGCGCTTTTGGACGCGTTTTCCGAGCGGGTCTTGTTTTATTCCGAAACCGAAGAGCTCCGGATCGGGGGCGTTTGCGTGCGGCGGCTATCGGATCGCGCGTATCTGATCGAAACGCAAAACGAAACCATTTGTTATACCGGAAGCGATCTTTCAAACGGGATCCTTTTGTCAGACGGCCGCACGCCGCCCGATCCCGCCGCGGAGGACGGGATCCTGCGGATCGCGTTGGGATAGCGGGCTTTTCGCCGCTTGAAAAGACGTTGAACCCGTGTTAAACTATAAAAAGACGTTTGTATGAAATCGGAGGACAACATGGTCAGCACCACTATCACCGCCGCCCTTTCGGGTCTGGACGGATTTCCGGTCGTCGTCGAGAGCTTTTCGGAAAAAGGCGCGCTTCCCACGATCGAGATCATCGGCTTGCCGGACGCCTCGGTCAAGGAGGCGCTGGAGCGCATCCACGCCGCCTGCTCGTCCAACGGCCTGCCGTTTTATAAGGGGCGCACCACCGTGAATCTGGCGCCGGCGGATCGGAAAAAGACGGGCTCGTCGTTCGATCTTGCGATCTTGATGGCGCTTTTGGGGCACAATTTGTTCTGCGACTGCGACTTATCCAAAAAGTGCTTTATCGGCGAACTGGCGTTAGACGGGAAACTGCGCCCGGCGCGCGGCGTGATCTCGCTTGCGCTTGCCGCAAAGGAAGCGGGCTGCGAGGAATTGTACGTTCCGCGCGAAAACGCCGCGGAAGCGAGCGTGGTGGAAGAGCTCGCGGTTTACGGAGTCGGGGAGATCGGAGAGCTGATCCGGCATCTGAAAGGAGAAGCGCCGATCGCGCGCACGCCCTTTTCCGGGGAAGCCTCCGCGCCGCGGACGCCGGAGGTGGATTTTGCGGATATCAAGGGACAAACGCTTGCCAAGCGCGCGCTCGAGATCGCCGCTTGCGGCGGACACAATACTTTATTGATCGGCCCGCCCGGAAGCGGGAAGAGCATGCTCGCGCACGCCATGTGCGGCATCCTGCCGGATATGCGCTTTTCGGAAATGCTGGAAGTGACGAAGATCCATTCCGTGAGCGGACTGTTGCCTGCGAAAGCCGCGCTTGTGACGCGCCGCCCGTTTCGCGCGCCGCATCACACGATCTCCGCCGCGGGACTTGCCGGCGGCGGCACGATCCCGATGCCGGGCGAGATCTCGCTTGCCTCGGGCGGGGTGCTGTTTTTGGATGAGTTGCCCGAATTTGAAAAGCGTGCGCTGCAGATCCTGCGGCAGCCCTTGGAGGATCGCGTCGTCCACGTGACGCGGGTCGGCGGGAAAATGACCTTTCCCGCGAATTTCACGCTTGTCTGCGCGATGAATCCCTGTCCCTGCGGCTATTACGGCAGTCCGGACAAGGAATGTACCTGCACGCATCACGCGATCGAGAAGTATCAATCGAAGATCTCCGGGCCCCTGCTCGACCGGATCGATCTGCAGATCGAGGTGCCCGCCGTCAGCTTCGAGGAGATCACGGACGGCGCGAGGGCGGAATCCTCCGAGGCGATCCGCAAGCGCGTGGAAGCGGCGCGGGATTTTGCAAAAGAGCGCTTGCAGGCGCTCGGTGTGAGCTGCAACGGCGAGCTTTCCGCCGCGCAGACCAAAGAGATCTGCGTTTATACGGACAAGGCAAAGCAGGTGCTGGAAAGCGCGTTTTCCCGGCTCGGGCTTTCGGCGCGCGGCTACGACCGCATCCTGCGCGTGTCCCGCAGCATCGCGGATTTGGACGCCTCCGAGGTGATCGGGGAAGCGCATATTCTGGAAGCGATCCAACTGCGCACGCTCGACCGCAAGTATTTCGGAAAGGAATAACGAGTCGATCAAAAAAACGCTTTTGCCGCACGGCAAAAGCGTTTTTTGTTGCAGTCCTTCAGTTTTGCGCGCCTGCGATTTTTTGCTCGATCAGCGCGTCGGCGAGGCGGGCAAATTCGGTTACGCCGAGCGCCTCCCCGCGCACCGCGGGGTCGAGCCCGGAACGCTCAAAGGCGGGCGCAAGGTCGGATTTCGGGATCGAAAAAGCGCTCGACAGGCAGTTGATCATCGTTTTGCGCCGGGAGGAAAACGCGGCGCGGATCACCCGGAAAAACAGCTCCTCCGAGCGCGGGACGACCGGTTTTTCCGGATGCGGCACGATCGAGATGCAGGTGCTCACGATCGTCGGCTCCGGATAGAAATTCGCGGCTTTCACGTCAAAAAGCTTCTTCACGGTGCCGTAGTAGGCGAGATAGGCGCAAAGCGAGCCGTACGCCGCCTCGCCCGGGCGGGCGCTCAAGCGGTTCGCCGCCTCTTTCTGGATCATCAGCGTCATCGATAAAAAGGGCAGATCCGTTTCCACGAGCGATAAGATCAGGGGACTCGTGATGTCGTAGGGCAGGTTCGCGCAGACGCAGAGCGGCCGGTCGGCGTACGCCTTGAGCACTTCTTTGAAATCGGTTTTCAGCGCGTCCGCGTGGATCAGCGTGAAATTCTCGTATCCCCGCATGGTTTCGGAAAGCCAGCTTACCATCCCGCGGTCGATCTCGATCGCGCAGACGTGGAAAAAGCGCTCGCAGAGCTTTTTAGAAAGCGCACCGACGCCGGGGCCGATCTCCAGACAGACCGCGTCCGGCGAGGACAGAGAAAGCGAGGCGTCCGTGATCTTGTCACAGACGGCCTCGCTGATCAGAAAATTCTGGCCGAACTTTTTTTGCATGGAAAGAGAGCGTGCCGCAAGTCCGGCGCGCAGGTAAGCGGGGGAGTAGATCGATTCAGGCAACGCCGCTCTCCGTGTCGGGCGAAGAGCCCGGATTCCAGTTGACGAAAAAGGCGTAGCGCACGGCGCCGTAGGCGGCGTAGGAATCGCTCACCTCGTAGTGCGCGGTGATCTCCACGCGCAAGAGCGGATCCCAGGACGGGGCGAAAACGGAGAGCTTTTCAGGCGCGCCGGAAAAGAGCACCGCGCCCGTGTTCGCGTTGCGGATCAGAAGCGTCGCGCTGGTCGGCTCGCGCTCAAAGACCACGCTCAACGTTTCGTCCGTGCGGACGAAAACGGGCGGCTCCGTTTCCCCGGATACTTCTTTTTCGCTTCCGTCGGCGCGGACGAACTTCCAGGAGTCGTAGGAAGGCTCGATCACGTTTGCGTTTTGGTCGAGCATCAGCGTCATCCTCGGCGGGACGCTCGGATATACGAAATCAAATTCGTCCATCGTCAGAAGGCGCAGCGCGTCGTCCGCGTTCATGGCAAACAGCGCGTCCACCCGGTCTTTGTAATAACAGTCCTTGGCGGAAGAGGTCAGATACAGCGTATAGGACTGCGCGTTGTGCAGAGCGTCGGAGAGCGTGAGCGTCGCCGCGGTATATTCGGACAGGGCTCTCGGGCTTTCGATCACCTGCTTGCCCGTGGTCACGGCGCTTTTCAGGCTTTCGATCGTATCCTCGCCCGCAAAGGCGCTCTCTTTGCCCGCGTAGCTGATCCGCGCCTCCGTATAGGCGCCCGCCACCACGCTTTCCGGGTTCAGGGCAAAATAGAAATAAACCGCCGCAAAGAGCGGGATCAGGATCAATAAAAACCATAAAGGGGAAAAGCGGCTTTTTTTCGTTTTGAGATGATGTGCCATAAACGCTCCTTATTTTGAACTGGAAAGCACCTTGCCGATCACGCGCAGATCGTCGTGCTCCGAGATGCGGATCGGCGCGTAGCGCGGGTTTTCGCTTAACAGCTCCAATCCGTTTTTCACTTTGTGCAAATGCTTGCAGAGACCCTCGCCGTTCAGGACGAAAATGCCGATCTCGCGGTCTTCCAGGTCCTTTTGCTGCTTGACCCAGACGATCGACCCGTCCTCGATCACGGGCTCCATACTGTCGCCGGAAATGCGGATGCCGAAGCTCGCGTCCTCCGGCACGTCGGCGCGCGTGACGGTCGTGTAATCCTCGCTTAAAAGCGGCAGCGCCGTGCCGGCGGCGGCGGGGAAGTCGTAAACCGCGATCTCGCGGAGAAGCTTGCGCGGCAGGGCGCGTTTTGCGCTTTGAGACGTCTGGGCGGAAAGCTCGTAGTCGATCAGATGCGAAACGCTGCCGCGCCCGCGCGCGTCCAGCTTTCGCCATTTCCGGATCAGATCGCGCTCCGAGGAGGAAAAGGCGCCGCTTTTTTCGCCTTCTTCCTCAAACACGAGCTCTTCCACACTCACCCCGAGATAATCCGCCATGCGGAACACGGAGGCGAGCCGTTTGGAATCGCTGTTGCGTTTGAGCATGCTGTCCAGCGTCGTATAGGGGATGCCCGCGGCTTTGGCAAGCTGCGTTTTGGTCATGCGCTTTTCTTTTAGAAGCGCGACGATTTTTTCATTGAGCGCCATCATGGACCTCGCGTGGTGGTTGCCTTAACACGCGGGATTATACCAGATTTTTCGCAAAAAGTAAAGGGAAAATTATGAAAAACCGTAAAAATTTTTCCGAAAAACACGAAAAATGCGGAAAATCAGCGAAAAACGCCGGCAAACTTTTCTGCCGGGACGGTGGAATTTTCCGGCGGGATGTGATACAATGATCCAAACGGACTTTCCGATTTTGCGGAGGATGGCAGTATGATGCGGATCATTACCGGAAAAGCGCGGGGCACGCGGCTTTTGACCCTGCCCGGCGACGCGACCCGGCCGACGACCGAAATGGCAAAGGAGGGGATCTATTCCGCCGTGCAGTTCGAGCTTGCCGGCGCCGAGGTGCTGGACCTGTTTTCCGGCACGGGGCAGCTCGGGCTGGAAGCGCTTTCCCGCGGGGCGAAAAGCGCGGTCTTCGTGGACTCGTCGAAAAAAGCGATCGAAATATCGCGCCAAAACGCCGAGCGCACGAAGCTGCTTGAGAACTGCCGCTTTTTCTGCGGAGACGCCTTTGCGTTTCTGAAAAGCGCGCGCGAGCCCTTCGATCTCATCTTCGCCGACCCGCCGTACGCCGAGGGGCTTTCCTCCAAGATCGCGCAAAAGGTATTGGAATTCGATCTTTTGAAACCGCGCGGCGCCCTGATTCTGGAGTCCGGCTTAGACTGCGGTCTGCCGAAACCCGTGGCGGAAGCCTTCGGGTCTGTCAAAGAATACCGTTACGGAAAAACGAAAGTGTTGCTTTTACGAAAAGGGGAGGAAACCAAATGAAACGGATCGCCGTATTGCCCGGGACCTTCGATCCCGTCACGACGGGTCACTACGATCTGGTGAAACGCGCGTCGGTCATTTTTGACGAAGCGATCGTGCTCGTGGCGGAAAACTCGGAAAAACGCACGCTGTTTTCCTTGTCCGACCGCACGCGCCTGTGCGAAGCGGCGTTCAAGGATCTGGAAAACGTGCGCGTACTGCCCTGCGAAAAGGTCGTGGCGGATCTTGCCAACGAACTGGGCGCTACGTGCCTTGTCAAAGGCGCGCGCAACGGTTACGACTTTTCCTACGAGCTGCAGCTCTTCGGCGCAACGCGATCCCTCGGCGCGCCGGACACGCTGATTCTGCCCGTGAAGCCGGAGCTGTCCGCGGTCTCGTCCACCTTCGTGCGCGAATTGCTCCGCTACGGCAAGGATTATTCCGCCTACGTTCCGAAAGGCGCGCTTGAACTTCTGGGCTCTCTTTTGAAGATCTGACGGGCGCTTATATAATTTTAGAAAAATTTTTGCAAAAATCCGCAAAAAGGTCTTGAAATCTTTTCGCCTTTTGTGTATAATGTCAATGAAGTGGTGAAAAGTGGGGAATTTTGGAAGTCCCGCTTTCCGATCTAACGACGAATACGAAAGGGGAAAACCGCGGATGTTGCTCGGAGAATACGCGTACGCGCTGGACGCCAAAGGGCGTCTCTTCCTTCCGGCACGCCTGCGTGCGGAGCTGACAAGCTCCGTCGTGCTGTCCAAATCCGTGGATCCCTGTATCAACGTTTATTCCGGGGAAGCCTTCGAGCGCTTTTCCGCAAGACTGTACGCGCTGCCTGAAATGCAAACGCGCGACGTTCGCCGCTTTTTCTTCGAGGCGGCACAGGAAACGTCGCCGGATGCGCAGGGGCGCGTTCTTTTGTTGCCGGCTCTGCGCGAGTACGCCTCTTTGGAAAAAGAGGTTCTGATCTTGGGCGTGGGCGATCACGCGGAGATCTGGAACAAGGACGTGTACCGCGAGTTCTGCCGGAAGCGCAACGTGGACGCGATGATCGATATTCTGCGGGAGAACGAATTTTGAGCTTCTCCCATACGCCCGTACTCTTGAACGAGGTTCTGGACCTGCTCTCCTTAAAGGAGGGCATGTGCTGTTTTGACGGGACGCTCGGCGGCGCGGGCCACGCGCGCGCGGCAGCTCAACGTCTGGGAAAGACGGGCACGCTGATCGGCTGCGATCTCGATCCCGAGGCGCTTGCCGCGGCCGAAGAAGCCCTGTCCGATTCGCCCGCGAAAACGGTCTTTTTTCACGAAAATTTCAAGGATTGCGCGCGCTTTCTGAAACAGGCGGGCTATTCGCAAATCGACGCGGCGCTCCTGGATCTCGGCGTATCCTCGCACCAGCTGGACGAAGCCTCCCGGGGCTTTTCCTATCACGCCGACGCGCCGTTGGATATGCGCCTGTCCGGCGAGGGCAGAAGCGCCGCGGACGTGGTCAACACCGAAACGGAAGCGCGGCTGTGCGAGATCCTTTTCCGGTACGGGGAAGAGAAAAACGCCGCGGCGATCGCGGCTTCTATCGTACGCGCGCGCGCGATCAAGCCGATCGAAACGACGACGGAGCTGGTCGAATGCGTGAAAGACGCGTTCCACGGCCGCTTTACGGATAAACACCCGGCGCGGCGCACCTTTCAGGCGCTGCGCATCGAGGTCAACGGCGAACTGGACCGGCTCGACGACGCGATCCGCGATCTGGTCGATCTGCTCACTCCGGGCGGGGTCCTGTGCGTCATCAGCTTCCATTCGCTGGAAGACCGGATCGTCAAGCAATGCTTCCATTCGCTGATCGACGGCTGCACCTGCCCGAAAGACTTTCCCGTCTGCGTCTGCGGCTTTGAGCCGAGCGTGCGCCTCTTAACGCGCCGCCCGGTCACGGCGGGCGAGCGGGAATTGGAAGAAAACCCCCGCGCGCGCAGCGCGAAGCTGCGCGCCGTACAGAAACTCTGACACGGGACGAAACGATGGATCAAAAACGAAACGGAACCGAAAAGACCGCGCGCCGTACGCGCACGCCGCGCCGCGCCCTGGTGCAGACCGAGACCGGGGAAGCGAAGCGTCTTTCCGTCCGCCGCGCCGCCAGAACGGGCGCCGTGGTGATCGAAGAGCGCCAAAGTAAGGTCAAAAAGCCGTTTCCGTTCGCGGTCGTGTTTTCCATCTGCGCGATCGTCGCCGTTGCCATGTACGTGTTGAGCCTGCGCATCACCGCGGACGAACTGATCGTGAAGATCTCCGACATGAAAGACGAGATCAGCGACGCCAAAGAAGAGCAGAACGCGCTGGAGGTGCGTCTGAACGCGAAATACGACCTTGCGGAGATCGAGCGCATCGCCACCCAGGAATACGGCATGGTGAACAAAGACACGCTGGCCAAAAAATACGTGACGATCTCGGAGGAAGACGAGATCGAGGTGCTTGATCCCAAGCGCGAAGGCGAAAACACCCCCGCTTGAACCAGGCATAAGCGCGTAAGATCATCCATACAATCAACGGGAATATCGATCCGGAGAACAGAATGAACGATCCCAAATACGAAACCTTCAACGTCGGCAAACTCATGCTCTACCGCAAGTGCAGAGTCGTGTTTGTCGTGTTTTTGGTGATCGCCGCCCTTTTGCTGTACCAATTGGTCGATATTCAGCTGATCCATTACGAAAACTATCAGTCGCAGGTCATCGAGCAATACACGACCGAAAAGACCGTTTCCGCCAAGCGCGGCACGATCTACGACCGCAACATGAAGCGCCTCGCGGTCTCCGCGACCGTGGAGCGCGTGTTCGTCTCCCCGCGCGACGTGCCCGATATGACCGTGGGCGAGTATATCGAAAAATGCGTGGACGACGCGAACGCGGGCTCGAAGGAGCGTCTGCGCGCCCGGATGGAAGCGGCGTTTTCGGACAAGGCGATCACCGTAAGCGAGGACATCGCAAACGACCTGTCCCGCATCCTCGGCGCGGACAAGAGCGATATTCTCATGAAGCTTGCCAAAAAGAACCGCGCGGACGAAACGATCCAGAACCGCGTGGAGCTGGAGCTCACCGAGCGCATCCGCGAGATCATGGCGGAGAAGAAATACGAGCGCTTCATCCACTTTTCCGAGCAGACCAAGCGCTATTATCCCTACGGCAACCTCGCAAGCCACCTGATCGGCTTCACCAACTCCTCGGGCGAGGGCGTTCTGGGCGTGGAAGCGTATTACGAAAACTATCTCAAAGGCGTGCCCGGCAAGGTGCTGACCGCCAAAAACGGCGTGGGCGGCGACCTATCTTTCAAGTACGAGGACTACGTCGAAGCGCGCGACGGCGATCATCTGCAGCTCACGATCGACTGGAACGTCCAGCATATCCTGGAAAAATATCTGGAAAACGCCTTCGCGGAAAGCCATCCGAACAACCGCGTGTGCGGCATCGTGATGGACGTGAAGACCGCGGAGATCCTCGCCGCGAGCACCAAGCCCGACTATGACCTGAACGATCCTTATACCCTGGACGCCGATTCGCAGGCGCTCTACGACGCTTTTACCGGCACCGACGAGGAAAAGGCGACGTATCGGCAGGATCTGCTCTATTCGCTCTGGAAAGACAAAAACGTGGCGGAGACCTACGAGCCCGGCTCCACGTTCAAGATCATCACCGCCGCCATGTGCCTGGAAGAGGGCGTTGCCAAGACCTCCGACACCTTTTATTGCTCCGGCTCGATCACCGTGCCTTACACCACGGAAA
>CADBPF010000059.1 GCA_902796545.1 uncultured Ruminococcus sp.
TTGAGATTGAAATTCGGATAGTCGAAATAAACGACAAATCCGAACCCTTCGCCAACCGGCTTAGGGTTCGGATTTGTACTGTTTGGTGCGGGTGACAGGACTTGAACCTGCACATCATTGCTGACATAAGAACCTGAATCTTACGCGTCTGCCAATTCCGCCACACCCGCGAGCAATGGCTATTATACTGAAAAACGGCGTTTCTGTCAAGAGGTATGGCGAATTTTATTGCTTCGGCATATCCTGTACGGAAAGGAGCGGCTTATGAAACTCTTTTTCGTTCTGTTCGTTTTCGTATTCGCCCTGATCGGATTTATGTATCTTCTGCGCGACGGGTATCGGATCTTCCGCTGCAGGCGCTACCCCGCGCCGAAGGGCGATCTGATCCTGGACGCGAAAGACTTTCCCGACGCGCGGTCGATCGAGCGGGCGTTTTTATATCTGGACGCGTTTTTCACGCGCCCGGAGGCAAAATACCTGATCGGGCGCGTGGTCGTGAAAAACGTAACGACGCGCCGCATCAAGGAGTTCCATGACGCGGCGCGCGGGTATGACTTTTCGCTTGCTTGTGAGCCGGAGCCCGGCTTTTTTCGTTCCCCGCCCGCTTGCGGGGCGGAGCCTCACTCTTCCGACTGAACGGAGATATGCAGTTCGTCCAGCGCCTTCTTCGGGACGCTTGCGGGCGCGCCGCTCAACAGCTCCATGGCGTTCTGCATCTTCGGGAAGGCGATACAGTCGCGGATCGCGTCCAATCCCAAAAGCAGCGAAACGAGCCGGTCCAGCCCGAAGGCGAGTCCCGCGTGCGGCGGTGCGCCGTAACGGAACGCCTCTAACAGGAAGCCGAACTTCTGTTTGGCCTCCTCCTCGGAGATCGAAAGCGCGTCGAACACCTTTTCCTGCACGTCAAAACGATGGATCCTCACGCTGCCGCCGCCGACCTCGTTGCCGTTCAACACGATATCGTACGCCTTGGCGTAAACGCGGCCGGGGTCGGATTTCAGATACTCCAGATCCTCGTCGCGCGGGCAGGTGAACGGGTGGTGCATCGCAACATAGCGATCCTCTTCCTCGCTGTACTCGAACATCGGAAAATCCGTGACCCAGCAAAGCGCGAACTCGTCTTTTTTGGCAAGCCCGAGCTTGTCCGCCGCCGCCACGCGGATCGCGCCGAGCGCGGTCTGGCAAACGCGCTTGTTTGCGTCCGCTACGATCAGGATAAGATCGCCCGGGTGCGCGTCTAATCGATCCAAAATCGCCTGATGCTCTTCGTTGGTCAAAAACTTGGCAAAGCTCGAGCTCGTTTCCTCGCCAAGGCGCGTAAAGGCAAGCCCTTTGGCGCGATAGGTCTTGGCAAGCTCGGTCAACCGGTCGATCTCTTTGCGGGAATACTGCTCCGCGCCGCCTTTGACGCAGACGCCCATCACGCAGCCGCCCGCGGCGATCGCGCCGGAAAAGACCTGAAAACCGCAGTCCCGGACGATCTCGGAGAGATCGCACAGCTCCATGCCGTATCTGAGGTCCGGCTTATCGGAGCCGTAGCGCGCCATCGCCTCTTCCCAGGGGATGCGGCGGATCGGCAGTTCGATCTCTTTGCCGAGATATTCGCGGAACAGATACGCCAAAAAGCGCTCGTTGACGTCCATCACGTCCTCCGCCTCGACAAAGGACATTTCCAGATCGAGCTGGGTGAATTCCGGCTGACGGTCGGCACGCAGATCCTCGTCGCGGAAGCACTTGGCGATCTGCATATACCGGTCGAAACCGGAGAGCATCAACAGCTGTTTATACAACTGCGGGCTCTGCGGCAGGGCGTAAAACGCGCCGGGATGGATGCGCGAGGGCACGAGATAATCGCGCGCGCCCTCCGGCGTGGATTTGATCAGGATCGGCGTTTCGATCTCCAAAAAGCCTTCTTTGTCGAAAAAGTCGCGCGCGATCTTCACGATCTTGTGGCGCTCGATGATGTTGCGCGCAAGATCCGGGCGGCGCAGATCGAGATAACGGTACTTGAACCGCAATTCCTCGCGCACGTCGGAATGTTCCACGATCTCGAACGGCGGCGTCTGCGCGACGCTCAAAATTTCAAATTCGTCCACGGCGACTTCCACTTCGCCGGTCGCGCGCTGGGCGTTCACCGCGCCCTCTCCGCGGGAGCGCACGATCCCCGACGCCTGCACCACGGTCTCCGCGCGCACGCTGAACGCAAGATCGAACAGCGCCTTTTCGGTCTGTTCGTCGAAGGCAAGCTGCAAAATGCCCGTGCGGTCCCGCAGATCAATGAAGATCAGCTTGCCGAGATCGCGTTGTTTCTGTACCCAGCCGCATACGCGCACGCGGCGGCCGACGTCTTTGGCACTCAAGGTGCCGCAATAATCCGTTCGATACATCAGTTTCCCTCTTGAATCCGTTTTTTCAAGGCGTCCGGATCTTCGATATCCACGACCTGCTCCGTGCCGTCGCGCAAAGACCTGAGCCGCGCCCGTTTGGTTTGTAATTCCTCGTCGCCGAGTACGATCACGTAGCCTGCGCCGGATTTATCCGCGTATTTCATCTGCGATTTCACGGATCTGCCGACCAGATCGCTTGTCGCGCACAGTCCCCGCTCCCGCAGGGCCTGCGCCAGCGTAAACGCCGCTTTAGCGCTTTCCGGATCCGTGCTTGCAAGATACAGGTCGGGCTTTTGCGCCGGCACCGGCTCGCCTTTTTGTTCCAGACACAGGATGATCCGCGTGAGGCCCATGGCAAAGCCGATCCCCGGAAGATCCGGCCCGTCTAAGGAACGGATCAGCCCGTCGTACCGGCCGCCGCCGCAAAGCGTGCTCTGCGCGCCGATCGATTCGTCGATAAACTCGAACACGAGCCCTCGGTAGTAATCGAGCCCGCGAACGATCCGGGGGTTGACGGTATAGACAAGATTTTGCGCGTCCAACAGCTCTTTTACTTCGTCAAACTGCGTTTTGCAGTCCGCGCAGAGATAGTCGGTAATGAGCGGCGCGTCCTTGGAGATCGCCTTGCAGGACTCGTTTTTGCAATCTAAAATCCTTAACGCGTTTTTCTCCAGTCTGCCGCGGCAGGTCTCGCACAATTGATCGCGGCAGGCGGAAAAGTATTCTTTGAGCGCTTCCAGATACCTTGCGCGGCATTCGGGACAGCCGATGGAATTGATCTCCAGCCGCGGGGAAAGCCCCAGTTCTTTGAAAATACCGTCGGCAAGCAGGATCACTTCCGCGTCGCACGCGCTCCGGGCGGCGCCGAAGCATTCCACGCCAAACTGATAAAACTCACGGCTGCGACCCGCCTGCGGCAGTTCGTAGCGAAAACAGCTCAACAGATACGAAAGCTTCAAGGGCATCACGCCCGCGTACAGCGAGTTTTCGATCACGGCGCGGCTCACGCCCGCCGTGCCCTCGGGTCTGAGCGTCATGGCGCGGCCGTCTTTATCGGAGAAATCGTAGGTCTCTTTCTGCACCACGTCCGTTCCCTCTCCGACGGAACGGTGATACAGCTCGCTTCTTTCAAACGTGGGGACGCGGATCTCCTCGTAGCCGAAGCGGCGGGAGACGGCGAAGCAGGCTTGTTCCACCTTGCGCCAAAGCGGGGTGCTCTCGGGCAGCAGATCTAAGGTGCCGCGCGGTTTTTGTATCATAATACTCGATTCCTTTCAGGCTTCCTTCACGCTTCCGCTTTGGGAGCGTTTTTCATATTCTTGCGCCAATCCAAATCTCCGCGGTCCAGCGCGAGCACGAGCGCCTCCGCCGTGGCGATATTGGTCGCGATCGGCACATTGTAGGTATCGCAGAGTCGAAGCAGCGTCAGGTCGAATTCCGAAAACGAGTTTTCCAGCGAAGAATTGCGGAAGAAAAAGACCGCATCGACCTCGTTATAAGAAATGCGGGAAGCGATCTGCTGTACGCCGCCGCCCTCGCCGGGCAAAAGCTGCTCGATCTCAAGACCCGTCGCCTCGGCAATGATCTTGCCGGTCGTGCCCGTGGAGCAGAGTTGATGCTTGGAGAGCGTGCCGTAATAGGCGATGCAAAACTCCGTCATCAGTTCTTTTTTTTCGTCTTGCGCAATGATCACGATCTGCATTTCTTTATCCTTCCTTCTTTTCGTCGGTCCGGTAGAGCCGGTTCCGGCGGCGTTTGGGTAATACGTTCTGCATCAGCGGCACCCGTTTTCCCTCCAGACGGGCGGCGATATTCCACAGCGCCGTGCCCGCCTTGGATTGCGGCAATTCCGAAAGCGTGACGCCCGCGCCCTGCGCGCGCAGGGCGATCGGATCCTCCGGGATCACGCCGAGCACGGGGATGCCCGCAAGATTCGTCATGGAATACAGCCCCTGTGAAAGCTCTCTGCGCGTTTCGGGGCACCGGTTGAGGATCAGCCGCACGGTGGGCGTGCCGCATTCGCGCAGCTCGTATCCCGTTTGTTCCGCGGCGCGCAGGGCGGCAAGATCCGAGGTGGTCACGACGATCGCCTCGTCCAATTCGGGGCTGCGCGCCAGCGGCAGAAAATACTCGCCGCCGCCCGCGGGCAGATCCAAAAACGTATAATCGAATTCGGCGCGGCAATGCTGCAAAAACCGCGCAAGCGCGGCTTCGTCCACGCGCCCCGTTTGCGTATTCCGGATCGGCGCGGGCAAAAACCATAAATTTTCCCGCACGCGGCTCGATTCCGCCGCCGGGGAAAGCGCGTTTTCCAGCACCTCGGACACGTCGCGCCCCGACAGGTCCTGTGCGCCCAAAACCAGATCCAGCGCGCGCACGCCGGAATCCAGATCCACGCAAAGCACCCGCTTCGACTGATACGCAAGCGCGAAAGCAAGCGCGGCGCAGACCGTGGTCTTGCCGACGCCGCCCTTGAGCGAGCTCAACAGGATCGTTTTACTCACGCTCTACGCTCCTTCCATGCCGATCAGATACTCTAACGGATCGACCTGCGTTTCCCCGTCGGACAGACGCACTTCAAAATGCACGTGCGGCCCGGTCGCGTAACCCGTAGTGCCGATATTGCCGATCATCTGGTTCTGCGACACGCTGTCGCCCACGCGGACCGTGATCGCGGACAGGTGCGCGTAATACGTATATAAGCCGTTGGGGTGCAGGATCTTCACGACGGTGCCGTAGCTTGAGCCGGAGGATCCCGCCTCCACCACGATCCCGCTCATGGCGGCATAGATCGGGGTGCCGTACGCCGCGGGCATATCCACGCCCGTGTGGAAGGAACCGTCGAACGAACGGTAACCGAAATAGCTGGAGATCCCCTTTTCCAAATAGATCGGGGTGATGAAGCAACGCTGATCGGTGACGGAAACGACGTTGGAGCCGTCGTCGATGATCGTGTTCGGCGGCAGAGGCTTTCTGCCGATCAGGACGATCTGATCGATCGGCTCTTTGCTGACCGATTGCGCCAGCACCCGGCGGGAAACCTCCTCGCCGCCGCTGTAATCCACGCGGTAACTCGTGACGCGCTCGCCGGAAACGCCGCGCTGATAGACGTACTGCGCGCCGGTATAGACCGTGTCCGATTCGCGATAAGTCGTGTTATAGGCGATCTTTTCGATCTTGTCCTCGACGACGCTCGTTCCGTAGTTGATCGTCAGCCCCAAGGCTTGCTCGTCGTCGTAGCGCACGGTATAGCGATAGGCGTCGCTTTCCCCGCCTTCTTTGCCTGCCAGCGTGCGGCCGAGCGGCTGCACGGTGCGCTGCTCCGGCTGCATGAGCTCCAGCTGCGCTTTTCCGGTCACGGGATCGATATGATAAACGAATAGTTCGTTCAACGCCGAGCGACCGTAAAACGCGCTCGCCGGGGCGTTCTGATACAAAACGCTCTGCGTTCCCAGAGCGATCAGTTCCTCATCGCCCGTTCTCTCGCGCACGGTTTGCAGGCTGTCGTCCAAAAGATTCTGCAGAGTGCTCGGCGAATTGGCCGCAAGCGCGAATTTCCCGTCCAGATACAGGGCGTAGCCCACGCGCAGGTACGGCTCGATATAAGCGTGCAGCTTCTGCACGAGCTCCGCGTGTGATAAATAGCGCGGCGCGACGGTGTGCGAGAGCGAAACGCCGACCTCCTTCGGAAACACGAACTGCTCGTCGATCACGTTGGAAACGGAGGCTTCCACCTCTTTGAGCGCGCTGTCCAGCTCCGCGCGGTTTTCGACCAGCCCGAGCGGGGTCTGATCGACCACGACGGTATAACTGACCGGAAGCGCCGCGTGATACGCGATAAAACCGAAAATAAATACCGCCAGCACGACCACGAGCACCGTGCCGCCGAAGCGTTTGAAAAAGCTTTTTACGCCGCGATAGGCGCTCCAGGAATTTTCCAGACTGCGCGATAAGCGCCGGTGCGCCGCGGCAAGCTTCTGCGGAAGATAGCAGAAGATCTTCGGGGTGACGGTCAGAAACCGCAGCAGAAAGTCGTAAAAATTGCGCTTGCCCGCATCCCGGTACCAGCCCTTCGGATGAGCGGGGACGTTTGGCAGGCGTCTGCTTTCGTCCATCGGGCGGCGGGACTGCTCGGCTTTTTCCGCCACCTTGAGATACAGTGCGTTATGAAACGCGCTCGCAGGCGAGAGCCGTGCGCGCCGCAGCGCGCGGTACATTCCGGAAAACGATGCGCCCTCGGACAGATCGCCCAGGAGTTTTTTTGCCTCTTTGGAATCGCTCTGCGCAGCGGAAAAGCGGACGCGCCCGTTTTCCGGCGCTTCCGTCAACACCTTTTTTCGCCGACGAGAGGCTCCCATCGCTATCCGATCCTCCGAGATCGCGCAAGATTTACAGATAGTAAATTATAGCACGAAACACCGTGTTTTGTAAAGCACCTATCGGCTACTTTTCTTGCGCTTTTCCCGGTAAGACCCGCCGATAACAAAACGCCTGCGCGGCTGCGCAGGCGTTTTGTTAAAATCCGATCAAATGGAAATCGCTTATCTTTCGCGGAGCTTTTTGCGAATGATCACGACTGCCGCGCAAGCGACGACCGCGATGCCCGCGAAGAGGAGGATGTTTTCAAAGTCGCCGGTCGGAGCGGCATTGCCGCCGCCGTTGCCGCCCGTCGGGGTGTTGGTGTTGGTGCCGCCGGAGCTTCCCGGATTCACGGTAGAACCGCCTGCGTTGTAGCCGGAACCGCCCTTGCCCGTGCCCCATACTTCAATGTTGCGGATGGCAAAGAATTTGTCGCTCACCTCGTCGCGCTCACCGTTCTTGTCACCGGAATCGTAGAGACCGTCTTCAGAGCCTTTGCCCACGACGCGGACTGCGACCGCGTTGCTGAAGGTGCAGGCATATTCTTCAAAATCAGAACCCTTGCCGGACTTCGCGTCGCCGGAAGCCGGATAGATCTGAGTGAATTTCGTACCGTCGGCGGAAGCTTCGATGCGGAAGATATAGGCGCGCTGCTTGGTCGCCTTGACGTCGTCCACGGCGCTGCCGCCCTGATACCACTGGATCTTGATGCTGGAAATATCAGCCGCCTGGGAAAGACCTAAGGTCAGATAGCGTTCGCCGGGCTGTGCGTCGGAATCGTCGTCCGGCGCCGAGGTGGTGTCGCCCATATACCAGAGACCGCCCTCCACAGAAGAACGCAGGTTTTCGACCGCGCATTCCGCCAAAGCTTTCTTGCCAGCAGCCGCGCTGTCGGATTTGGCGCTGGTGATCGTGATCTTGTCCGCCGCGTGCGCCACCATGGGCAGGCAGGTGCAGACGACCAAAGCGATCGCCAGAAGGGAAATCAAACGTTTTTTCATAATCAATTCCTCCAAAAATATGAGTGGTTTGCTCATTTAGGGATACAGTAATAATATAGCATCCCTTGCCGCGCTTGTCAAGGTTTTTTTCAAAGTTTTGCCGACGGATCGCGCTTCATTCCTCTTTTGAGGCAAGGCGTACCCGTCCGCTTGAGATCGCCCGTTTCGTTTGATCCGGCAGCTCAAGCAAGAGTTCGCCCGCGTCCGTGATCCCGCAGGCGGTGGCAAACACACCTTCTTCCTGATAAAAAACGCGTTTTCCGAAAAGATAATCGCGGCGCCGGACTTCGTCGATCAAAGCGTCGATGCCGGAGGACAACGCCCGTTCGATCCGATTCAACAGTTCGGCGGCAAGGCGGGCGCGCAGATCGGGAAAAGACTCCTTTTCGCATAAAGCGCCCGCAAAAGGCGCGATCTTTTCCGGAAAGCCGCCTTTCGGCGAAAACACGTTGACGCCGATCCCGACGACCAGATACTCCCGCGCTTTCTGCGCGAGGATGCCGCAGATCTTTTTATCGCAAGAATACAGATCGTTGACCCATTTGATCTGCACGCTCGTTTCCGGCAAGAGCGCCTCGATGCTCTGCGCGGCGCAAACGCCGGCAAGCAAGGTGACCGGATAGGGAAAAACGCGCGCGGGATCCAGCAAAAAAGACAAATACAGCCCGCTTCCGGGCGGCGAAAAGAACCGGTGCTCGCCGCGGCCGCGACCGGAGGTCTGCTCGTCCGCGATCAGGACCGCGCCCTCCGTTTCGCCCGCGCGGGCGCGCGCGATCAGATCCAGATTCGTGGATCCGGTGCGTTCTACCGTTTCCACGCGCCAGAAAGAACCGTTCAATGCTTGTCTGATCTGCCGTTCCAACATCAGTATTCCCCGGGACCTTTCGGAAAAAACCGCCCGCGCGGATGCGGGCGGTTTTTCTTTCAGAATTGCACTTTTTCTTTGATATACGCCGCGATCTCTCCCAGCGGCAAACGCACCTGCTCCATACTGTCGCGCTCGCGCACCGTGGCGCAGCCGTCCGTTTCGGTCTCGAAGTCGATCGTGATGCAGAACGGCGTGCCGACCTCGTCCTGGCGGCGATACCGCTTGCCGATACTGCCGGCGTCGTCGAAATCCACCATAAATTCTTTGGAGAGCGTATCGCGGAACTCCAAAGCGCCGTCGGACAGTTTCTTGGAAAGCGGCAAGACCGCCGCTTTGATCGGCGCCATCGCGGGGTGCAGACGCAACACGACGCGCACGTCGTTCTTTTCGGCGTCCACCACCTCTTCGTCGTACGCCTGGCACAGAAGCGCCAGTACCGTGCGGTCGAGCCCGTAGGTGCTTTCCACGATATAGGGCACGAATCGCTCGGCGGTGAAGGGATCGATATATTCCAGCTTCTGACCGCTGTATTCCTGATGGCGGCTCAAATCGAAATCGGTGCGGTCGTGGGTGCCGTTGATCTCGCCCCAGCCGATCGACGGGAACAAAAACTCGATATCACAGGCGGCGCGGGCGTAATGCGCGAGCTTTTCGTGGTCGTGGAAACGCAGATGCTCCTCGGGCAAGCCGAGATCCATGAAAAACTTTTTGCCGTATTCTTTGAAATACTCGTACAGCTCGATATCGTCGCCCGGTTTGCAGAAGGTCTGGAACTCCATCTGCTCGAACTCGATCGTGCGGAACGTGAAATTGCCGGGGGTGATCTCGTTGCGGAAGGCTTTGCCGATCTGACCGATCGAAAACGGCAATTTAGCGCGCATCGTGCGCTGCACGTTGGGATAATTCACGTATTCGCCCTGGGCGTTTTCCGGGCGCAGATAGATGATCGACTTTGCGTCGTTGGTCACGCCGCGGTAGGTCTGGAACATCAAGTTAAATTCGCGGATGTCCGTGAAATTATGCTTGCCGCAGTTCGGGCAGGGGATATGGTGCGCCTTGATATACTCGAACATTTCCTCCTTGCTCATACCGTCGGCGTGAGCGGAGGCGTCGAAATCGTCGATCAGGTTATCGGCGCGGAAACGCATTTTACATTCCTTGCAGTCCAGCAGCGGGTCGGCAAAGCTCTGCACGTGGCCGCTTGCCTCCCAAACGCGCGGATTCATCAGAATATCGGCGTCCACCTCGTAGCTGTTGCGGCGTTCCTGGATAAAGCGCTTGCGCCAGGCGTCCTTCACGTTGTTTTTGAGCCGCGCGCCCAGAGGACCGTAGTCCCAGGTGTTCGCAAGCCCGCCGTAGATCTCGCTGCCCGCGAAAATAAAACCGCGGTTTTTGCACAGCGCGATGATCTTGTCCATGGTTTTTTCCGTTTGTTTCATTGGTCGCTCCTTTGATCCGTCCGGTACGGAAACTTGATCGATTCCTTTTTCAAATGCCGATCTTCAAGCCGAAGATCTCCAGCAAAAATTTAACGGATAAGAAAAACAGGATCACCGCGCCGACGATCTGCGCCGTGTGACCGAGTTTTTTGCCCGCCGCGTCGCCGAGCTTCACGCCGAGAAACGATAACGTAAACGTGACAAGTCCGATGAAAACAAACGAGACAAGGCTCTCCCAGGTCTTTCGTTCCGCGGCGGCGGAAAAGAGGTATTTGAAGATGCGAAATCCCTTGACGCCCGACGCGCCGAAGGTGATCCCGGCGCCCATCGCGTCGATGCTCGTGGCGATCGCGAGCAAAATAAGCTCCCCGTGCGCCGCGCGGGCGCGCTCTTCGGCGATCTGTTCCTCGTGCAGGGCGTCCCAGAGCATTTTCAGCGCGATCAGAAACAGAAGCCCGAAGGCGATCCAGCTCAAAAGCCGGTCGAAAACGGGGATCTTTTCCAGAATATTCGCGATAAAATACCCGAACGTCGGCATGAGCGCCTGAAAGAAGCCGAAATACGCCGCGACTTTCAGCGCGTGGCGCGTTTCGGCGCCGCTCTGCCGCATCCCCTCGCAGAGCGAAACGGCAAAGGCGTCCGCGGAAAGCGCGAGGGCAAACAGGATGACGGTCCAGACGGTGATCATCTGTGATCAGGCAATGCCGGACAGGCGGGCAAGCTCGTATAATTCGCCCTCGGCGTCCGCAAGACAGGCGCCGAGCACGTCGGACATGTGGGAGGTTTTAATAAAGACCGGCGTGTGATACAAAGGCGCGGGATAATCCTTGATCGTCTGGCCGCCCGCATACGTCTTACCCGTGAACAGATCCCGGTATTCGCCCGCGGGCAGGTAAATATCGCGCTTTTCCGCGTTCTCCATGACCGGCGCGACCAGCAGCGCGTCGCCGAGGAAATACTCGTCGTCGATCCCCCAGACCGTCTCGTCCTCGGGCGTAACCAGGAACAGATGACGGCAAAGCGGCATTCCGGAGAAGGTGCTGACTTTGCCCTGCTCGACGAGATACGGGATCAGTTTTTCGTGGAGATTGCAGTACAGACGATACACGTCGATCGTCTCGGGATCGAAGTCGTAGGGTCTGGTGACCTTGCCGTGCGTCTGCATACAAACGGAGAAACACGCCATTTCGGCGCCGCGCAGGAAAATATCGCGCTCGGGATTGGCCTCCTGATCGCGGCTCGGCATATAACCGCCGAGGTCAAACGCCACGAACGGCACGCCGGACATCCCCGCGGAGAGCACGCCGCGCAGCATGGCGGGCAAAAAGCGCCATTCGCGGAGTTGGTCGCCCGCCCACATCATCGGATAGCGCTGCGCCCCGATGCCGCCGCCGCGCGCGAAGAGCATCGCGCCGTCTTTGGCTTTGGCGGCGAAATTGCGATAGGTCAGGGAGTTCAAAAGCACCGGATACCAATGATGGCTCCCGGAGATCGATCTGCCGGAGTAAAAGTTCAAGGGACGGTTGCCCGGGAACTGCTCGCAGAAGTCCATTTTGGCGCCGTCCACGCCGGCGTCCGTGATCAAATCGCCCCAGATGCGCTCGAACCATTGCTGTTTCGCGTCCGGATTCGTGATATCGAGCCAGCGGAAGATGCGCGCGTTGGGCGCGTCCGCCGGGTTTTCCAGATTGATGTCCGGCAGCATCACTTCGCCGGTGTTCGCGTCGGATACGGCATATTCGTCGTGGATGCGCCAACGCTCCAGATTTTCCGCGGTCCCGACGTTCTGGTTCTTGAATTCGAGGTATCTGCCGCAGGACTGATACAGGATCACATGCTTATTTAAGCCGTGCAGATACTCGGAGAGCTGTTTCAGTTCGTCGCGGGTGGCGTGATCGTAAGGCTCCCAGCCCTCTAAAATCACGGTGTCCCAGGGCAGGTCGTTTTCCGCCATTTTGCGCGTCATTTCGATCACACCGGGAGCGGAACCGAATTCCATCAGTCCGCCGTGCCGGCTCACGTGGATCCCGTACGCCCAGTCCGGCAATTCCGGCGAAAAGCCGGTCAGATACGCGTAATCGTACAAGGCCTCCGCGGGGTCGTCCGAGCAGAAGAGATAAAGATCTAAAATCCCCTCTTCGCCGATCTTGGCGGAGAGCGTTTTGCTGTCCGACGCGCCGAGGTCGAGCGTCATGCGCTCGTAGCGGTTGATATAATAGGCGTATCCCGCGCTCGACAGCAGCAGCGGCACGGGGATATAGGAATTGCCCTCGGTCTGGCACCACTTATCCATACTGTAAAGGTCGATAAGTTTGCCGCGCTGGTTTGCGAGATTGAAGCGCTCGCCGGTGCCGAAGATCGCCTCGCGCTTGCGCAGCTTTGCGCTGAAAGCGGTGTCGGTCAGGTCGGTGATCATCGTGCGCAGCTCGTCTTCGTAAGTGACCGTAAGCGAAAAGGGCTTGTAGATCAGCTTCAATTCCAGGTCCTCGCAGGAAATGACCGCGCCGGAGGCGCTTTCTTCCACTTCCAGCGCGAGCGCGTCTTCCTCGACGGACTCGTTGAGATCGAGCTTTAAGGTCTCCCAGGCGCCCGGGAGCGCCTTGCCGTCGGAGCCCAGCGCGCGGATCCGCACGCCGCCGTCAAAGGGGCAGGTGATCTGAAAAGACATTCCATCGTGCACGAAAGAAAAGTTGTATCGTTCCATAGATTCTCCGTTTCCGTTGGGATCTCCCGGCAAACTGTGATCGGATAGGTCCTGTGTTTCAGGGGGAATCGCGTCGAAAACCCGACCGACCGCCTGATCCGCGGACAAGCCGACAAAAAGCGCAGTCAAGGACAGCACCAGCGCCGCGCTGACCCAAAGCACTCGCCGTGGTTTCATACGCGATCCTTTTTTGTTTACATTTTATTCATGGCGTTTCGTTTTCAGTATTATAGCATAGCGCCCCGCGATCCGCAAGAGAATTCGATCGGCGCGGCGCCTGTTTTTTTCGGTTTTTTTGCGCATTTTCGCGCGCTTTTTGTCGCTTCTCCAAAAAACACTTGCAAAAACCGCTTTGCAGGTGTTATAATAGCCGCACGCGGATGTAACTCAGTGGCAGAGTGCCAGCTTCCCAAGCTGGTTATGCGGGTTCGATTCCCGTCATCCGCTCCAAAAAAAGAACCCCGGCATACGCCGGGGGCTTTTCATATGCGGGCATAGCCCTCTGTTCCTCGCGGACACGTCAAACGTGTAAGTCCTTCTGCCAACTGCGGCGGGTGTGTCACCGATTGCTTTTGTACGGACTCGTCCCCGGGATCGTCAGCTGTTCTCCCAATTCATCCTCTTTCAACTGATTCTTGATGTACTCCGCAATTCGGCTCGTGTTCTTTCCTGCTGTATCTACGTAATATCCTTTACACCAGAACTCCCGATTCCTGTATTTATATTTCAGTTCGCCGAATTGCTCATACAGCATGGTACTGCTTTTCCCTTTCAAGCACCCTATGAAACTTGACACCGCCATCTTCGGCGGGATCTCCACCAACATATGTACGTGATCCGGGCATACCTCTGCTTCTATGATGTTTACCTCTTTCCATTCACACAACTGCCGCAGGATCTTCCCCACAGCCATTCGCTTCTCTCGATAAAATACTTTCCTCCGGTACTTTGGTGCAAATACGATATGGTATTTGCAATTCCATCGCGTATGCGATAAACTATGTACGTCATTCAGTCCCATTCTGAATGTCCTCCTTTTGCTGTCCTTTGTGCAGTTGGCAGACCGCACCTTGATTATACAGCAAAAGGAGTTTTCTTTTCCTCCTCATCGCTTAAGCTCTCTTCTACCACGCGACTATCGCGTGGTTTTGGGGTTACAAAAAAGGACGGTCGTTTGACCGTCCCTTTTTCGGGTGTTCGCGCTGACCTATCTTCCCGGGCCGTCTCCAGCCAAGTATTTTCGGCATAAGTGAGCTTAACTGCCGTGTTCGGAATGGGAACGGGTGTACCCTCACCAATAAA
>CADBPF010000060.1 GCA_902796545.1 uncultured Ruminococcus sp.
TGTTTTGCGTCGCGGATCTGCTGCAAGAGGTGCAGGGCTTCGCTGACGGCATAAAAAAGCATACCGAGCGCGAAAAAGGCGATCCAGGTGAGCAGCATCCGCACCAGATCGAAATCGGCGCCGGGGGCGGCGGTGCGCGCGGAGAGCTCCAGCTCGCCCGCCGCGTCGCGGGCGATCGTCATGACCGGGGCGGACGAGGCACCGAACAGGATGCCGAGATTCAGCCCGAGCACGAAAAGGATCCAGGCGCAGACGCGGAAGACCACGGCGACGCGATTGCCGCCGAGATATTTCGTGCCGCGCGCGCTTTTGGACGCGCCAAAACGGAAAAGCCCCGCTTTTTTCGGAGCGCGGTATTTGAGCGCCTCGGCGTTTGCGCGGGAAAGGCGTTCGTTTGCCCGGCAGATCTCGGCGTATTCTTCGTCGGTCACTTCCAGCGCGCGATAGCGATAATAAACGCTCTTCTCGGGATCCCAGCGCCACTCGCCCTCTTCATAGGGAGCGGGCAGTTTTTCCGCTTCTTCCCGCTCGCAGAGCCCGAGCCGGATCAGCTCCCGCTCTTTTTCGAGCTGCGCCCGGGATTCCAACAGCTTACGCGTGCCGGATTCTTTTTGCTGCGCCTGCGCGTCGATCCGGTCCAAAAACCGGCGTACTCGTTCATCCATCGCGTTTACTCCTCCCGTTTCGGTCGGTTTGCCTGTTTGATCTTTGCAAAACTGCGCGGGTAGCCCTGCGGGGTCGGGCGCGTTTTTTGATAGACGAGCGTATGGCGCTCCATGGCGCAGAACGCGTCGATCAGCGCGCGATCCGCATCGGCGGGCAAAGCGGAGATCGCGGACAAAACCGCGGAGCTTTGCAAGACCTCCCGCCGGCAAATCCGCTCCTTTGCGCCGAGCGTTTGCAGGATCTTCTTTGCCGCGGCGCGCTCCTCTGCGGCGCGGCGGCCTTTCATGGCGCAAAACGCGCCGCCGCTTTTGACAAGCGGCAAGCACAATTCCGCTAAAATCTCCAAGGGGGCGACGGCGCGGCTGACCACGAGATCGAAACGATCCCGAAAAGCGCGCGATCCCAACTCCTCCGCCCTGCCGCAGAGAGCGCGGACGTTCGTTAAACCCAGATCCTGCGCCGTGCGCTCCACGGCGCGCACCTTTTTTTCGGTCGCGTCAAGCAGGGTAAACTCGGTTTCGGGACGCAAAATCGCCAGCACGAGCCCCGGAAAGCCGCCGCCCGTGCCGACGTCGCACACGCAGCCCTGATCCGGGATCTGATCCGCGACGCTCACGGAATCCAGAATATGATACACGCAGATCTCGGGCAGGGTCTTATGCGCGGTGATGTTCATTTGCGCGGCGGTCTCTTCGGTCAAAATGGCAAGGCGCGCGAAAAGATCGCCCCATTCAAGCGACAGAAACTCACAAAACGCCTGCCAGAATTCCGTCATAGCTCCTCACAATAAATTCAGATACACGCAAAGCACCGTAATATCCGCGGGCGAGACGCCGGAAATGCGCGAGGCTTCCCCGATCGAGCGCGGCTTTTGCGCAGATAGTTTTGCGCGCGCTTCCAACCGCAGGCCCCGGATCGATTCGTAATCCAGATCCTCGGGCAGGCGCTTATCGTCGAGCTTCTTCTGCGCCTGCGCCTGGGACAGCGAGCGCTTGATATAGCCCGCGTATTTGACCTCGATCTCCACGCGCGCGCGGATCTCGCGATCCAGTTTGGGGCGGGTTGGATCCGCGGTTTTCAGATCCTCGTATCCGAGCTCCGGCCGCCGGATCAGTTCCGCGACGCTCACGCCGCTTTTGACCGGCGCGCAGCCGTGCGAAACAAGCAGCGCGTTCAGTTCCGGCGAGGGCGAAAGATAGGTCTTTTCCACGCGGGCAACCTCGGCGTCGAGCAGCCGGAACAATTCTTCTTTTCGTTCGATCCGCTTGCCGGAAAGAAGTCCGTAGCGCTTGGCGTAGGGCATCATGCGGCGGTCGGCGTTGTCCTGCCGCAGCGACAGCCGGTATTCGCAGCGCGAGGTCATCATCCGATACGGCTCGTTCGTGCCCTTGGTGACGAGATCGTCGATCAAGATCCCGATATACGAGGAATCGCGCGAAAGGATCAGTTCTTCTTTTCCTAAAATCTTCGCCGCGGCATTGATCCCCGCGACCAGTCCCTGACAGGCGGCCTCCTCGTAACCCGAGGTGCCGTTGAACTGCCCCGCGCCGTAAAGCCCCGGAAGAGACCGGAATTCCAGCGTGTGCCGCAGCTGCAGAGGGTCGATGCAATCGTATTCGATCGCGTACGCCGTGCGCATGACGCGCGCGTTTTCCAGACCGGCGATGGAGTGCAGGACCTTTAGCTGCACGTCCTCCGGCAAAGACGAGGACAGACCCTGCACGTACACCTCTTTGGTGTTCGCGCCCATCGGCTCCAAAAAGAGCTGATGGCGGTCTTTATCGGGAAAGCGCATGATCTTATCTTCGATCGACGGGCAATACCGCGGGCCGATCGAATGGATCTTGCCCGAATACAGAGGCGAACGGGAGATATTGTCCCGGATGATCCGGTGGGTCTGCTCGTTCGTATAGGTCACGTAACAGCGATAGCCCGGGCGCAGACGGAATTCTTCTTTTTCGGTATCGGAGGAAAAGCAGAACGGATCCTCGTCGCCCGTTTGCAGCTCGCATTTTTGATAATCGATCGAGTCCGCGTGGATCCGCGGCGGCGTGCCGGTCTTGAAACGGCGAAGCGAAACGCCCAAGGCCGCAAGCGACGCGGACAGCTCGTTTGCGGGCAGCATATGATCCGGACCCGCCTCGTAACTCACGTCGCCCACGACGATATCGGCTTTGAGATAGGTCCCCGCCGCGACGATCACCGCATCGACTTCGTATTCCGCGCCGAAGCGCGTGACGACCGTATAAAGCTCTTCTTTGCGCTCCACGGCGACGATCTCCGCCTGGACGAGGGTCAATCCGGTTTGCGTTTCCAGAACGCTTTTCATATAATTGCGGTACGCCGCGCGATCCGACTGCTGTCTTAAAGACCGCACCGCCGCCCCGCGCGAGGAATTGAGCATCCGGCTTTGCAGACAGACCTTGTCCGCCGCGCGACCCATCTCGCCGCCGAGCGCGTCGATCTCATACACGAGATGCCCCTTGCCGGTGCCGCCGATCGCGGGATTGCAGGGCATATTGCCGACCGCGTCCAGATTCATCGTGAAAAGCAGGGTCTCACAGCCCATGCGCGCGGCGGCAAGGGCGGCTTCAATGCCGGCGTGCCCCGCGCCGATCACGGCGATCTGTGCGCGGCAAACCGAAAACCGGGTGGCGTCCATATAAAAAACCTTACTTTCCTACACAAAATCGTTTGAAGATCTCCTGCGCGACCGCTTCGCCGACCTCTCTGCCGTCCGCTTCGCGCAGTTCTCCGATCGCTTCTTCCAAAAGCGTGACGCAAACGTCGTTTTCCGCCTCGGTGAAATGCAGCTTTGACTCGTCCATCGCGGCTTTGGCGCGGCGCACGCAATCGTACTGCCGCAGATTCATCAGCACCTCACCCCGAAGCAGGGCGTTTTCATCTTCGATATAAGCGCGTTCCAGACGCGCGAACAACTCCGAAAAATCCGGGCGCTCTAACAGCGACATCCGCTCCGGCTTTGTAAATCCGGCAAGCAGGGTTTCGTCAAAACGCTCCGGCAGATCCGTTTTCGTCAAAACCGGGATCACGGTCTTATGATCCCGCAGGTTTTGAAGAAAAGCGATCAGCTCCAGATCTTCCGCCTGCGCGGGTAAGGATGCGTCGAACAAGGCGAGAACGATCCCGCCCTCCTCGCCGGTCAGCGCGTCGCGCACGCGGTCGATGCCGATCTGCTCGACTTTATCCGCGCCGCGGCGCAGACCCGCGGTATCGGTCAGGCGCAGCAACAGACGCCCGGCGCACAGCGGGTATTCCAAAAGATCGCGCGTGGTGCCCGGGATCTCCGTGACGATCGCGCGTTCCTCGCCGAGCAGAGCGTTGAACAGCGAGCTTTTGCCGACGTTCGGTCTGCCGACCAGATACGTTTTCACGCCCTCGGTCACCGCGCGGGACGCGGAAAAGGTGGAAAGCAGACGATCCAACTGCTCCGCGCAGTCGTTCATCCGCGCTCTTAACGCGCCTTCGTCCAGATCGCTCAAGCTCTGGTCGGGATAGTCGATCAGCACGCAAAGCTCCGCGCACAAGGCGGTCAGCGTTTGCGCGATCGACTCCAATTTGCGCTCGAGCGACCCGTCCGCCGCACGGCGGGCAAGCCGCGCCGCGGCGTCGGTTTTGGCGTCGATCAGATCCACGATCCCCTCGGCGCGCAGTAAGCTCAATTTGCCCGCCAAAAACGCGCGCTGCGAGAATTCGCCCGGCTTTGCCATGCGCGCGCCCGCGTCCAAAAACGCTTTGAGCGCCGCGTGCGTCACGACGATCCCGCCGTGACCCGTGAATTCCGCCGAATCCTCGCCCGTGTAAGAGCGCGGGCCTTTGTAAAAGGTCAAGATCCCGTCGTCGATCGTTTCCCCGGTCACGGGATCGCGCAGGATCCCGTAGGTCGCGACCCGATCGCGGAGCTTGCCGCTTTTGGCCTCAAACACGCGCTCGATAATCTCCAAAACGCCCTCTCCCGAAAGGCGCACGACGCAAAGCGCGCCTTTTCCAAACGGCGTGCCGACTGCGGCGATCGGTTCTAAACCCGGCATAACGACTCCCAACAGCGGATCTTTTTAGATCCGCGCACAAAGAAAACGCGCGGCAGGACCTGCCGCGCGTTCATGCTTATTTCTTTCCGTCCACGATCACGTCCACGGTATCTTCCACGTCCGCCAGATTCAAGTCGTCGATGCTCTTGACCTTGACGACCTCGCGGGTCTCTCTGGGCGGCAGGCTTGCGGCGATCGCGGCGTAGTCCACGGTGGAGCGGCGCTTTTCTTCGCGGCGCCCGTGATTGCGGGAAACGCGCGATCCGCGGGAAGCGCGGCCTCTACGGTCGCGGCGCGGCTTCTCGCTTTCGTACGCTTCGTCCTCCTGCGGCTCGGTGCCCTCCGGCGCGACGACGATCTTGCGGTCGTCGCCCTGACCGACGGAGAAGGTGATCACGCCGTCGATCCCCTGCACGCGGGAATGGATGATGCGGCGCTCGTAGGGATTCATCGGCTCGAGCGTGACCGCGCGGCCCGTGCGCCGGACGCGCTCCGCCATCCGGTCGGCAAGCGACTCTAAACTCTGCGCGCGTTTTTCACGATAGCCTTCCACGTCCAATACCACGCGCACGTAATCGCCCTTTGACCGATTCACGACAAGCCCGGTCAGATATTGCAGAGCGTCCATCACGTCGCCGTGGCGCCCGATGAGCGCGCCCAAATGCTCGCCCTTGACGCTGACTTCCACGTCGCCCTCTTCGGTAACTCTGGACTCGACGGAAGCGTTTTCCAGACCCATGTCGTACAATACGCGCGACACGAATTCTTTGGCGCCGATCTCGTTATCGACTTCGTACTCCGCTTCCACGGTCGCTTCCGAGCCGAGCCCGAACAGGCCCTTGCGGCTTTCGTCCAGGACGGTGTACTTGAGCTCCCCGACCGGGACACCCGCCGCCTGCGCGGCTTCGTTCACCGCCTCCTCCACGGTCTTTGCCGTGAAGATCTCACGTTTTAACATAGTTTCCTCCTGATCTATTTCTTCTTGGAAGATGTTTTCGAAGGCTGATCCTGCAAGGGCGCCTTCGCAATGGGCGTATCCGCTTGACCGGCGGACGCGGGTCTGCGCTCGGGCTCGGTTTCCTCCGCCTCGTCGCTTTCCTCCGCGGCCGCGCCGTCGTCCTCGTCGTCGTCATACACGAGCGAGCGGCGTTTCGGAGCGCTCAAGGCGCTCTTTTCCCGCTTGCCCTTTTGTTTGGCAAGATATTCGTCCTTTGCCTTTTTCAGTTCCTCCGGCGTCAGCTTCGGCACGGGGTAGAGCTTCGCCACGAGGATCTGCTGCAGGGGACTGACCAGGTTTTGCAAAATCCAGTAAACCGCCAATGCCGCCGGTACCAAAAACGAGATATAGACCGAAAAGAGCGGCATGATGAAGGTCATCAGGCGCATGGAGCTCTGGTTTTCCTGCGCGCCGGGCTGATAGGTGAATTTTTTGGTGATGAACTGGCCGCCGAGCGAGGTGACAAACACCAAAACCGGGATCGAAATGAGCCAGGTGATCGGTGAAAAGCTCGGCTGATCGCCCAGATCGATCGCGCCGCCGAACAGCGAGAACTGCGGCGGACGGGTGGCAAGCGAGAGCGCCTCTCCGCTTCCGGCGGTCCCGCTGACGATATCGTACCACGCGGCGTACTCTTCGGCACGTTCGCGCAAGGGGGTGACCAGCTTGGACTGCTCGAGGCGCGCCTGGGATTTGCCTTCGTTTTCCTCTACGGCGTTATCCGTGATCGTATAGACCGAGTTTGCCGCGGTGACCGTGACGGTGTGCGTGCTGCCGTCGGCAAAGCCGGTCAGAACGAAAGCGCCGTTTTCGCCCGCGGCAAGCGTATAACCCTCGTCGCTGCCGCCGTTTTGTTTTTCATAATACTCGTGCAGCACGTAGGCTTTTTCTAAATTTTCGATCTCGGAAGGCTCGTAGCGCGCGGTATATTGCAGGGGCAGGCGCACGATGCTGTAAAGGATGAGTAAGAGCGGCAGCTGGAGTAAGAGCGGCATGCAGCCGGAAAAAGGCGAAAACTTCTCCTTTTGGTACATCTCCATGATCTCTTGCTGCATTTTCTGCTGGGTCGGCTTATCCGTGCGGCCCGCGTATTTCGCGCGGATCGCTTCTTCCTTCGGGCGCAGGCGCGCCTGGCGCACGGAGTTTTTCTGCTGCTTGATCGCAAGCGGGAAAAGCACGATCTTCATCACGAGCGTGAATGCCAGAAGCGCGAGGATATAATTCCCCGTCCAGGAATTCACCGCCGAAATGATATAGGAAAAGGGCGTGCAAATGATGGTTCCGATGTCCACGGTTCAGTCCTTCCCTCGGGGAGCCCCCGATGACAATTTTCGCTCCGGCACGGGATCGAAGCCGTAACCCCCGAAAGGATTACAGCGCAATACGCGCCGGAACGCGAGGTACGTTCCTTTGAAAAATCCGAAGCGCTCGAGCGATTGGATCGCGTACTCGGAGCAGGTCGGAAGATAGCGGCAGCGCCGCGCGGTATGCGGAGAGATATGCTTCTGATAAAATCGGATCAGAGCGATCAGAACGCGTTTCATAAAACTTCAAGTTCTTTCAGCCCGCGCTCCAAATCCCGGATCGCCAGAAACACGTTCGCCCGTTTCTCATACAAGGGCTTGCGCGTGACCACGATCAGGGACGCGCTGTGTTCGTACAGTTCCGGATGAGCGCGCGCGATCAGGCGCAAAGCCTCCCGGATCAGCCGCTTTGCCCGGTTGCGCTGCGGAGAATTCCCGAACTTTTTGGAGACCGTGATCCCGCAGGAAAACGCGCTGGGCTTTTTCCGCGGCAGCAGATACAGCACCATCGCGGGAAGCACAACGCTTTTTCCTTTCCGGTAGGCCCGGGAAAACACGTAGCTTTCCTTTACGCTCGGTATGGTTTTTTTCATAAACTCCACTTGGTAAAAAAACCCCCCGTTTCCACGAACGAAAGTGGCATCCGGCGGGTTTTACCAAATCTGACGCGTTCTCAATAAGTCAGACGCGCACGGCCCTTCTGACGACGGCGCTTCAAGACCTTGCGGCCGTTCGCGGTCCGCATTCTTTTACGGAAGCCGTGTTCCGCCATTCTCTGGCGCTTCTTGGGTTGATAGGTTCTTTTCACTTGCTTGACACCTCCTTTGAGGGAGCTTACTTAGAGTAACGATTGATTATATACTGAATTTGCCCTCTCTGTCAAGTCCATTTTTTCACCGCGCCGGAAAAGGCGGCAAAAAGATTTGACATTTTGCGTTTTTTCTGTATAATATTAGCAACCTGGATCCCCGCAAGAAGAAAGGAAGAAGGAAATCCCATGCACAACGCAAAATTACAGAAATTCACCCGCACCGCATTGCTTGTCGCCGTGATGCTGGTCCTGGCGTTCACGCCCTTAAGCTCCATCAAGATCGGCGTGATCGAAATGACCCCCATGGTCATCCCGATCGCCATCGGCACGATCACCCTCGGCCCCGTTGTCGGTCTGATTTTAGGCTTCGTGTTCGGTCTGACCAGCTTTCTGCAATGCGTCGGTTTTCCGGTGCTGTCCGGCTTCGGCGCGGCGCTTTTTGAGATCAATCCGCTTTATACCGTGATCTTGTGCCTCGTTCCCCGGATGCTGATGGGGCTTTTGCCCGGCCTGATTTTCAAGGCGACGATGAAAAACGGCAAGCCCTCTTTCTGGAAATTCACCCTGGCAGGCATCTTAACGCCCTTATTCAACACGATCTTCTTCATTGCCGCGTTTATCCTGTTTTTCTCCGGCACGGAATTCTTTGCCGGTCTGCAGGAAATGTTCGGCACGGGGCTCATTGCCTTCGTATCCGGCTTTGTGGGCATAAACGGCTTGATCGAGATCCTTGCGACCTTCGTGATCGCGACCCCGATCGCCGTGGCGCTCTATCACTACCAGAACCGTCCCGCTTCCATCTGAAAAAAAGGAACCCTCATGAAACAAATCATCGGGATCGATATCGGCGGCTCCACGACCAAGATCTGCTCCTTTGACGACCAAGGCAAATTGCTTGCGCCGCTTTCCGTGAAGGCGACGGATCCGCTCGCGTCCTTCTACGGCGCGTTCGGCACCTTCACCCAGGCGCACGGCATCCGCCTATCCGAGATCGGCTGCGTGAAGATCACCGGCGTCGGCAGCGCGTTTGTGGAAGACACGACCTACGGGCTTCCCACCGTGAGGCTCAGCGAGTTCGACTGTATCGGCCGCGGGGGCTTATACCTCTCCGGCTTGTCCGACGCGCTTGTCGTCAGCATGGGCACCGGCACCGCCATGGTGCGCGCAAACGGCAATCATTTCCGCTATCTCGGCGGCACGGGCGTGGGCGGCGGCACGATGCTCGGTCTTGCCAAGCAGATCCTGAACATGGACAACGTAAGCCACGTGTGCGCCCTTGCCAAGGGCGGCGATCTGTCCAAGATCGATCTGCGCATCGCGGATATGACGCAGAAGAATATCATCCCCACCCTGCCCGCGGAGACCACCGCCGCGAATTTCGGCAAGCTCTCCGACCTGGCTTCTCCCGAGGACAAGGCGCGCGGGATCGTGAATCTCGTGTTTGAAACGATCGGTATGATGGCGGTCTTTGCCGCGCGCGGCGAGCAGGTGCACGATATCGTACTCACCGGCCGTCTTGCCGAGGAAGACGCCGCAAAGGAAGTGTTCCGAAAGCTTTCCGAAATGTTCCACATGAACTTCATCATTCCCGAAAACGCGCAGTACGGCACCGTGATCGGCGCGGCGCTCGCGGAATAAGACGAAACCGATATGAAAAAACCAAGGCAAAAGGATCTCCTTTTGCCTTACTTTTTCGAGGTGTGATATGACGCAGATCCAAAAGGCGCTATTCGAAAAGCGGGAGGAATCCTACGCCGCGTTTCAGGCAAAGCTGATCCCGAATATCGACCCGGAAACGATCCTCGGCGTGCGGGTGCCGGTTTTGCGCGCTTTGGCAAAAAAGCTTGCGGGCACGAAAGAGGCAAACGCGTTTCTGCGCGCCCTGCCGCACGCCTATCTGGAAGAAAACCTGCTGCACGGGCTGATCTTGGAGCGCGAAAAGGACTTTGATACCTGCGTTTTTGCCATAGAAGCCTTTTTGCCCCATATCGACAACTGGGCAACCTGCGATATCCCCTCTCCGAAGGTCTTTTGCGCACACAAAGAGGCGCTTTATCCCATTTTGCAGAAATGGATCGCCTCGGCGCACGTTTACACCTGCCGTTTCGGGCTGGGGATGCTCATGCGGCACTTTCTGGACGGCGATTTTGCGCCCGAGGTGTTAGAGCTTGCCGCAAGCGCGGCGCCCGGGGAATACTACGTGAATATGATGGTCGCCTGGTTCTTCGCCACGGCGCTTTCCAAACAATGGGATGCGGCGATCGGCTATCTGGAAGCGCGCAGATTGGATCCGGATATCCACGGAAAAACGATCCGCAAGGCGTGCGAGAGCTATCGGATCACGCCAAAACAGAAAGCATATCTGAAAGGGTTAAAATGAAAGACGTAAAGATCACGGTCATGCGCGTCACGACCTATCCCGACCTGATGGAACAATACGAAAATCCCATCTCCCACGCCTGCGATATGCGCGAGGGCACAAGCTTTGTGTCGCACGCCGCGCAAATGCCGGAGGGCTTTTGCGACAGCGCCTGGGAGAGCGTTTATCCCTTTTTGAAAACGCTTGCCGAGGGCGGCGGAAACTTTTACGACGGGTGGATGAAAAACCCGCACAGCGCGCTGATTTCCTGCAACGACGGCTTCCGCCCCGTGAGTTTTTTATTGGAAACGGTGGAGTGAAAA
>CADBPF010000061.1 GCA_902796545.1 uncultured Ruminococcus sp.
TACGCGCAGAAAAGCGTGGAGGTCAACGCCTCCGTGCTCGACGCGAGCGCGCGCGCATCGGTGGACGGTGCAAGCGATCTCGCCGTGGGCGAGAATGCCGTAACCGTCACGGTGACCGCGGCAAACGGCGATAAGCGCACCTACACGATCACCGTGACCCGCGCCGACGCGGACTACGACGCGCTCGGCGTCGCGGTGGACGATCAGCCCTATCAGTTCCCGCGCGATCCCGCCGAAATTTCGGAGATCCCGGAGGGCTTTACCGCATCTGCCGCTTTATGCGAAAACAAACGCGTCTTGACCTTTGTCAACGCCACCGGCTCGATCCGGCTTGCGGTCCTGCTTTCCGACAACCCGGAGGACCCGGAGGAAAGCGTGTTTCTCTATGACGAGCACACGCAGACCTTTTCGCCGTTCGTGCCGGCGCAGACCGCGCCGCGCACTTTTGTGATCCTGCCGCTGCCCGCGGATCGGGATCTGCCGGAAGGCTACCGCCCCGCCGCGCTCTTTTTGGCGGAAACGGAGCTGAACGCCTGGGTCAAAGAGGGGGATGCGGAGCATGAAAAAATGCTTGTCTGGGCGTCCCCGGTCAACGGCGAGGCGGCGTTTTATTTCTACGAGCCCGACACGGGCGAATTCGAGCTTGCTTTTTCCGAGGCGCCGGTCGAGGACGACGCGGAGCGCGAGAAAGAACTCGGGCTTTTGCAGGCGGAAGTGGATCGCTTAAAAGAGAAAAACGAAACGCTCTGGCGCACGACCCGCTACACGATTCTGGCGGCGATCGGACTGATCGTCTTATTGGCGCTTTCGCTGATCGTGACGCATCTCGTCAAACGCGCCCGCCGAGTTCGTGAGGAAGCGTCGTTGTGGGACGAGGAAAAGGAGGAAAGCCTGCCGGACGAGCAGGCCGACGCGATCCCGGCTTTCGCACCGGTCGCCGCGGCGCAGGATCAGCCGGCGGAGGATGAGCGTCAAGAGTTCCCGGTCGAGGAGCAAAGCGACGCGGAAGAGCGGTTTTCCTTTGAGGAGGAGCCGTATCAGCCGACGCAGGATCCCGCGCCCGTCGAAGAAGCCCCCGCACCGGTCGAAGAAATCCCCGCGCCCGTCGAGGAAGCCCCCGCGCCCATCAAAGAAGCACCCGCGCCCGTCGAAGAAGCGCCCGCACCCGCGCCCGTCGAAGAAGCGCCCGCACCCACAAGACCGCGCGGCGGGGAGGCGTTCAGCGCCGTGTCGCAGATCTTCGGCGCGCAAAGCTCGCCCGCGGTGGACGACGACGAGCTCTTTTCCCGCAACAATCCGACCGTGGACGAATCGGAGGACGAGCAGGACGAGGACGGCGACCATCCCATCTACGATTTCCACCACGACGAGCCTTGAATACAAGAAAAAACCGGCTGAAGTAAGAAAAAACGGTCCTTATTTCAGTCGGTTTTTTTCTTGCCTGCGGGGAAAACTTGTGATAGAATAAAGAAAAAACCAACGGAGGGATCTATGCCATTTTCCGCTTTTTTGGACGCCAGACGGCAGGATTGCCGGGATCTGGCGGCCGCTCTGCAGCCGCAGTTTTCTTACGTCACTGTGCTCGGATGCGACGTGCGCGCCCGCGCGTATCGCGCGGACCGCAACGGCTCGATGGCGCGCGAGGGGCGCGGGGAACGCGGCTTTGTTCTGAAGCTGTCCAACGGCAAGAGCTTCTACGAATATTCCCTGGACGATATTACCGGCGATAAAACGGCGCTTGCCGGCAAGATTCTCAAAGCGCTCCAAACGGATCCGGACTTATACCGGCGCGAGATTTCCGTGAAGCTGCCGTCCGACGAGCCGCTGAAACAGGATTTCGTCCGCGAAACGGATTTTGCCGACTACGACGATCAGGCGCTTTTGGGCGTCTGCAGCGATCTGTCGGCAGAGCTGGTCGGCAAGGATCCGCACGTGCTCAACGCGTTTGCCGTGCTGCAGCCGTTTACGGTCTCGAAGCTCTTTGTCAGCGCCAACCGCGAGCTCAGCCAGCATTACGGCTGGGCAAACGGGGTCCTGCTGGTCGTTTACCGCGACGAAAAAATGGTGCAGGCGAGAGTCGGCGCGGACGGCGATCACCTGAAAGAGCTGATCCCGGCTCTGCGCGGCAAAACGGACGCCGTACTCGATCTTGCGCGGAACTTAACGCGCGCAACGCCGATCGAGCCCGGCGTGTATGACGTGATCACCGACAGTTCGATCACGGGGCTCATTGCCCACGAAGCCTTCGGGCACGGCGTGGAGATGGATCAGTTCGTGAAAGACCGCGCGCTTGCCAAAAACTGCGTGGGGCAGTACGTGGCGTCTCCGATCGCCAATATGCGGGACGGCGCCGCGGCAACGCACAGCGTCGCGTCGTATTTCTTCGACGACGACGGCGTGCTTGCCCACGATACGCAGATCATTAAGGACGGCGTGCTCGTCGCGGGGCTTTCGGATCTTGCCAGCGCCCTGCAGCTCGATACCGCGCCGACCGGCAACGGCCGTCGCGATTCCTATAAGCGCAAGGCGTATTCGCGCATGACCAACACCTTTTTCGAAAAGGGGAGCGACAAGCTTTCCGATATGATCGCCTCGGTCAAACACGGCTATATGCTCTTTGAAACGAACAACGGCATGGAAGACCCGAAAAACTGGCAGATCCAATGCACCGCGGAATACGGCATCGAGATCGTGGACGGGAAGCTGACCGATCATTACGTCGCGCCCGTGGTCATGAGCGGCTACGTGCCGGATCTGTTAAAGTCGATCTCGATGATCTCCGACGGCTTCGAGGTGATCGGCGCGGGCTTCTGCGGCAAGGGATACAAAGAATGGGTGCGCGTGTCCGACGGCGGCCCGAACCTGAAAGTGAAGGTGAAGCTGGGATGAAGACCGTAAAAGAACTGCTGGAGCAAAACGCGTCCGTGGATGCGTTTCGCATTTTGGAGCATCGGATCCGTTCCTACGAACTCTTTTTCGTGCATCAGAGCCTGGAAACCGTGCGCGCCACGGATACCGCCGACATCGAGGCGACCGTGTACGTGGATCACGACGGGTTTCGCGGCGATTCCGCCTTTGCCGCGCCGGAGTCCTTGAGCGAGGAGGAGCTCAACGAAAAGATCTCTCTTGCCGTCCGCCGCGCGAGGCTCGTGTGCAACAAGCCTTATACGCTGACGCGCGGCGAGAGCGCGCCCTGCGTGTATCTCGATACCAACCTGAACGAGGAGGCGCCGGAAACGCTGGCGCGGCGTATCGCGGACGCCTGCTTTGCGGCGGACACCGAAGAGGGCGGCTCGATCAACGCGCTCGAGATCTTCCTCGACCGCGAAGAAACGCGCGTCGTCAACAGTCTCGGCGTGGATCGCTCGCAGGTAAAATACCGCGTGATGATCGAGGCGATCCCGACCTTCACCCGAGGCGGCGAGAGCGTGGAGCTTTACGAGGATCTGCGCTTTTCCGAGTTCGATCCCGAGCGCGTCACCGGAATGATCCGTGAGAAAATGCGGGAGGTGCGCGACCGTTTTTCGGCGCAAAAACCACAAACGCCCCTGCAGACGAACGTGATCCTGCGCGCAAAGGAGATCAGTTCCCTGATGGAAGAGTTCTCGAATGAACTCAATTACGCGTCCGTGTACGCGCACTCGAATCTGCACGCGCTCGGCGACGATCTGCAGGAAAACGCCGCCGGAGACTGCGATAAGATCACGCTGACGGCAAAGGGCACTTTGCCGCAGAGCGTGTTTTCCAAAGCCTTTGACGAGGACGGCACGAGCCTTGCCGACACCTGCCTGATCCGGGACGGCAAGGTGGAGAATTACTACGGCGCAAACCGCTTCGGACAGTATCTTGAAATCCCCGTCCCGAGCGGCAATCTGCCCTGCCTGAGGCTGGAGCCGGGCACGCTTTCCGAGGATCTTTTGGAGCAGACGCCGCATCTCGAATGCGTTTCGCTTTCCGGCCTGCAGGTCGATCTCTACAACGATTATATCGGCGGCGAGATCCGGCTCGGCTACTATTTCGACGGCAAAACGAAAACGCCCGTCACCGGGATCACGATGAGCGGCAAGCTCTCCGAGGTCCTGCGCGGTCTGCGCCTGTCCGAGCGCACCGGCACCTACAACGCCTACGAGGGCGCGGAAAAACTCCTGCTTAGAGATATGCAGATCCTGTAAGATCGAACAAAAAACCGACCGCAGAATGCGGTCGGTTTTTTATGTGCGTAAAGGCGGATCTTGTTTCGATCGTCCGGGGTCTTCTGCGACGGGTCGCGAAAAACGGATCAGTTTCTGATCGGGAGCTTTGAACTCTCGGCGTTTACTTTCCAATTCTTGATATCATAGACCTCCTTGCCGGATAATTCATACCACGCCATCGGAATAAAGGTCTTATTGTCTGCATCGATGGAAACGTTCAAGCCGCCGTCTGAATAGACGAAATACTGCGGATCGGCTTCTTTATACGAGGAGTCGATCTTATTGCCGGTAAAGGGATTGACCGGGTCTTCGATGATCTCGCTCAATGCGATCGTCGGCACGTCGGCGTTGGTCATGAACTCTTTGGATTCGGTATAACCGGTCGAGTTGAAATCCTTTACGAGAAGCAAGCACGTAAACGCTTCAATGGTAAAAGGGATTCCGCTTTGGTGATATGCCCCGGAAATGCTGAAGGCGTCGTTGTTATGTCCGATCCACGGTATTCCGTGATCCGATACAATGATGATGCGGGTGTTATCGTAAATCCCTTCTTGCTTTAAGAATTCGAGCCATTCTCCGAGCTTCAGAAGTGCGGCAACGTTTGTCTCATAACTGCTGATCTGGTAGGTGCTGGACATTTTAAGCGTTACGCCGTTATGAGTAAAGCGGTCCGGATGCGCGGCGTCGTATTCCGAGTTATCCACGATAAGAGAGGGAACGAATTCGGGCTCCTGCATCAGGTTGGGCTCGTGAGTCAGGCTGTTTGCCATATAGAAAAACGCGTTGGAAACGTCCTCTTCGATTCGGGTGATACCGGTGAGGTTATCGAGCTCATTATATGCATTCAAGGTGTCGATCGATATGCCGGTCGAATGAGAGGTGTCGATGATATTTGCCACGGTCGATTGCACCGCCTCGACGTCCGAGTCGCTCCGGAAATACAACCCGGAATCGTATAGATTTTTTTGCAGGATCACCGGCGATGATTTCATGAGAGAAAAACAAAAGAAATTGCGCATATTGTTGTTGATCAACTGTTGCAGAGATTCTTTTGGAGTGAAGCGCTCTTCCGCGATATATGCGTCAACGCCCTCCATATCGTCGAACACCGATATATCCGGATTCCATTGATAGTTTGCAAACGGAGGATCAAACACGGTCACGTCGTAACCGCTTTCGCTGAAAAGCGTCGGCATGAGCTTTAACGCTTCGTTGTGTTTATCCACCAGATCCTCGGAGCTGCGGCTGTTCATCTTTTCGGGAATATAGTCATATCCGCCGAAAAGCCCGGGGGAACCCACGTTTGTGCTCGACCCGTAAGAGAGGGCGTTTGAATAATAAGTAAAACCGTCGTACAGCTCCTTTAACTCGGGTTTTTCCTCGAAAATATACGGAATGTAAGTGCCCATGGCCTTGTCAAGCATAATGACCACAACGTTCTTTCCGGTTTTAGAAAGCTTGATGGTCGGGAACTCGTTTGCCTGCTCGATCTGTTTTACAATATCCCCGGTTCCTTGATTGATGCTCACAACGTCAAGTGCGGACATCAGAGAAACGGCACAAATAAAAACGATCAGAGCGCTGAACAATACTTTTCTCATCTTTTTCCAAAGAAGAAAGATGAGCGCAAATATAGCGGTCATAACCGCGAGATTCAGTAATATGGTTCCGCCGCCGTATTCCATGCCGTGCTCATATTTGAGGGAAGAGGAAAGCAAACCGTGGTCTGTTCCAAACAGCATATAGTTGATAACGGCGGCGATACAAGCGGCAAAAACGACTTTTTCAAAAACGACTTTGGCTTTGTTTTGCGCGAGAGAATAGAATACCCCGGCCCAAATGACGAACGCGCCGAAGGCAAGGCAGAAGGCGCTAACGATATACCAGATCGGATGCACGAACAATTGCGGCGTGAAGAATTCCTGCGGGCTGGATTTGATCACGGAGGCGGGGATCGTGATGCCGGTCAATACCGCAAGGAAGAACGCGCCGGCAAAGAAAAGCTTTTTGTTCGGCATGACCTGCGCTTCGGTCGCCGGTTCCTTTTTGCGCGAACGGATAAGCGATACGATTATCGGGATCGTCATCAGAACGCCCGCGCCGATCAAAAACACCTTCTTGTTGAACGTGCCCTGCGGATAGAAGAAAAGCCCGAAGACCGCCGCGGCAACGCCGCAGACCGCGGCGAGCACGGCAAGCACGCGCCCCGGCCGTTTGAGTTTGTAAAAGATCGTTTTGATCAGCGAAAACACGTTGTTCAGCGTCCAGTAGAACACGAGCCCGGACGGCGAGGAATAGAGGAAAAACAGGAAAAAGAGCGCCATCGCGTATAGCTGGATCTTGCTTTTTAAGGGGCTTCCTTTGGTAAAGATCACGCAGGAAACGAGGTTTACGGCCGTCATGATCACGGGAAGCAGGTTGAACGCCGTATTGCCGATCCAAAGCAGTCCGTCCGGCTTGCTTAGATCCGCGATCGGCCCGAAGGAAACGCCGTTAAGCAGGCTTAATTCGGATAAGAAGCGATAGGCGGCGATGAAGAAGGGGATCTGCAAAAAGAGGCTCACGGCGCTGCGCAGCACGTAGGTCGGCTTATAGTGATTCTGCCGGTAATAGGTCTGCAGCATCATCATGCGCTCGTCGCCCTGGAAGGTCTTTTTGATGTGCTGTACGCCCGGATGCAGCTTTTGCTCGATTAGGCGTTCTTCTTCCTGCATCTGGTCCGCCCGGCGGTACAGAGGCAGGATCAGAAGATTCATCACCAGACTGAGCGCGATGATCGAAAGCCCCGGATTCTCCAGGACCTTGTAGGCGGCAACGTAGATCACTTCGAATAAAAGCTTCAGGGGGCCGAACAGGACGGTGTCCACAATGGAAAGAAAACTCATTTCGCCGCCTCCTTTGATTTGAGCTCTTCAAATTTCGCCACGAGGTAATCGGCGGCGCGCACCGCGCCCTCTCCGACGTGCACCCAGGTCTCGTCGCGCACTTCCTTGCGCGCGGCGGCGTATTGGGGATCGCCGATGCAGCGCTCGATCATCTCCGGCAGCGCGTCCAGATTCTCCCTGGTCAACTGCTCGCCGAGCTTCGGCAAAACGGAAAAGGTCCAGGTCGGTTTTTCTATCCACCAGCAGTCGTAGGGGCTTGCGTCAAACGAGGTGTCCGCGTAGATGATCGGCTTGTCGTACACAAGCGAAAAATCAAAGGTCACGCCGGAAAAGTCGGAGATCAGAAGATCCGCGCGGCGCAAAACCTCGAAATTATCGTTGTCGCGGTTCCATTCCAGCTGCTCGCTTTCGGGATAACGGGCTTTGAGATCGGCGATCAGCTGCGCTTCCGCGGTATAGGACTGCGGATGCGGGCGCACGATCACGTGATACCCCGCTTCCAACAGCTTGTCGATCATCTTGTCGCCGAACTTATGGAAGATCGAGCTGTCTCCCCAGGTCGGCGCGATCAGGATCGTTTTGCACTCGCCCTCGGCTTTTTCGATCTTCGGCGCCGCTTTCAGGCGCTTGACCATCTCGTCCATATACGGGATGCCGATCAGTTCCATCTCTTTTGCGGGCAGATCGCGTAGTTTTTCCAAAAAACGCTGATCGTCGATCTGGTATTGACCGGAGAGCAAAAGCGCGTCGTAATAGTCCAGACCGAACATCCGGTAAAAGGTGGATTCGTTGGCACAATGGAGCATGTGCACGTAATATTTTACGCGTTTGGAGCGTTTCCATTGATACACGTCAAGCCCCGGCGTGGTGGCGAGAAAGAGCGTCGCCTCCAAAAAATTGAGCTTGGAAAAGGCGCGGTTGCCCTCTCCGATGAACTCCGCCTTGATATGCTCGTAGGAGTTTTCAAGCGCCGGATCGTCGGGGGAGGCGGTCATATAGGTCACGTCCACGCCGCGGCGGTCCAGCTCGCGGCACACGGGCTCGAACACGGGCCAGTACCGCTTGTGATCGGAAAAGATCACGAACGAGGCTTTTTCCTCGTCCGACTCCTTGTGCTTGCCGCCGGAGAGCAAAAAGCGCAGCTTCACGGCAAGGCTTTTGAGTAGATACCCCGCAGCCCCGATCAGTCCGATCAGGATCGCAAAGAGCATACTGCCCGTGCCGGGGTCGATGTAAAATCTCATGTCGTCGGATTCTCCTTAAAAAAGTACTTTAAGAGAAAAACGGAATAGACAATGCAAAAAAGCGCGCAGGCAAGCGCGAAAACGCGGGGGATCCCGTCCGGCGCGAAGCCGGAGGAGAGATTGGTCAGAAGGTGCGCGAAGATCGCGGGATATACGCTTTTGGAGCCGAGCGTGAACACGGATAAAGCCAAACCGAAGGCGGCGGCGCAAACAACGTTTATCAGCGTCGGGACAAGCGGCGCGCCGGATAAAAGCGCAAGCGCGTGAAAGAGCCCGAAGAGAAGAGCGCCGAGGATCGCGCTTTTGCGCGGCGAAAGGCCGAGCCGCCGGGTAAGAGCGTTCAAGAGGATGAGCCGGAACAGACACTCCTCGAAAAGCGCGCCGCAGGCAAGCCTGAGCGCCAGCGGAAAGGAGAACGCAAAATAAAGCGGGAGGGCGCAAAGAAGGTCGGCAAGCGCGAACGCGAGCAGGGGAAGCGATAAGAGCCACGTGCGCGCGTCAGACAAAAAGCGCGCGCCGGGGATACGGCGCGTATGCGCGAATATAAGGATCCCTGCGCTGAACGCAAGCGAAAGACCGCAAAGCAGAAGCTGCGCCGCGGCTTCGGGCAGCCAGAGGGGGATCAGAACAGAGAGGGCCCCGTACAGGAAAACGGCGAAAATCGTCATGGCTTGATCCGTAAAAAGATCCGGCGAAGCGGGGATCGCGAAAAATTTTCTTATTATATGACATTATACGACACACGGGCTCCAAAAGCAAGGGATTTTGCGAAAAAAGGCGCGCGCCGTCGGGCCAAATCCGCGCTTTTCCGAGTGTTGAAAATCGCGCGGAAAGTCCTTGAAAAATGAACGCTCGGTCAAAGAATTTGGACTTTCCGCGATCCGGGTGCGGGACGCGCTTCGAAAGCGGGTCGAAAAAACAAAAACGCCTTGACAAAAGCGCTTTTTTGCGATAGAATGAATTTGCTTTCCGGAATGCCGTATGCCTCGTTTGCGCGATCCGGCGTTTTCGGAGTCGTTCATTTTAAGAGAAAAGCAAAGACTGTTTTGAACGATTGAAGTCTGAAAGGACGTTTTGATATGGGCTTTACCCGCAACCAATTCGAGGTGCTCGCCGCTCTGGCGGAGGCAAATGCAAAGTTCAGCCAGCGCCAGATCGAGGAGCGCACGCACCTTTCGCTCGGCACGGTCAATAAGTGCATCCGCGAGTTTTCCGAAGCGGGCTATCTTGAAGATTCCCGCATCACGCCGAGCGGCCTTGCCGCGCTCGAGCCGTATCGCGCGCGCCGCGCGATCTTCATTGCCGCGGGCTTCGGTTCGCGCCTCGTGCCGGTCACGCTCAACACCCCGAAGCCTTTGGTGCGGGTCAACGGCAAGCGCCTGATCGACGGGCTGATCGACGCCTGCCTGAAAGCGGGGATCGACGAGATCTATATCGTGCGCGGCTATCTTGCCGAGCAGTTCGATCAGCTTTTGTATAAGTACCCGAACCTGCATTTTCTGGAAAACCCCGCGTACAATGAAGCGAACAATATTTCCTCCGCGGTGGTCGCGCGCTCGCTGTTGCAGAACGCCTACGTGTTCGAGGCGGATCTTCTGATCTCCAACCCCGGGATCATCAAAAAGTACCATTACGCCTCCAACTACCTTGCCAAAAAGGTGGACCGCACGGACGACTGGTGCTTTCTCGTGAAAAACGGCGAGATCCGCGAATTGAGAGTCGGCGGGCTGGACTGCTATCAGGAGGTCGGCATTTCTTACTGGGACGCGGAATCCGGCAAAAAGCTTTCGGAGCATCTGGTCCGCGCCTACGATTCGCCCGGCGGCAGGGAACTGTACTGGGATCAGGTCCCGCTTTCCCTGTATCCCGACGAATACCGCGTCGAGGTGCGCCCCTGCGCCTTCGACGATATTACTGAGATTGACACTTTCAAGGAATTGAAAGCGATCGATAAATCATATGACGTGTGAAAAAGGAGAAACCGATATGAAAAAACTTTTCGTGATCCTGTGCGCGGCGCTCATGGTGCTTTCGCTGTTTGCGGCGTGCGCGAACAAGCCCGCGGAAAACGACGGCGACGGCGCGGACAACAAGAAGGTCGTCATCTGGACCAGCGGCGAAGACTACAAAAACGAATATTATTTGAGCGAACTCAAAAAACAGTTCCCGGATTACGACATCACGCTGGAATACATGAATTCCAGCACGATCGCGGCGAAAGTCGCGGAAGAGGGCGACAACTGCTCCTGCGACATCGTCTGCTCCGAGGAATACGGCTATCTGTATAAGTGCGA
>CADBPF010000062.1 GCA_902796545.1 uncultured Ruminococcus sp.
AATCTTACACTGAAAAGCTGCAATATACATCCGCGAAATAAAACTGCAAGGCCTGTATGGAACGCTTTACCATCGATATGATTCAAGATGATTCAAGGACTTCACCGGACTCAACCGTATTTTCGCGGTTCTTGCGCGCGGATTTTTTCCGCGGCTATGACGGAACAATATCCGTCTTGACCGGACGAGAAACGTGAGTATCATAAACAAACGAAGGGCAAAACGATTTTGGCACCGGCTTTTTGGGGTGTGTAACCGTGTCTCTCGGGAGAGCGCCGCGTTCGCAACGCGGAGGTCAAGGGTTCGAATCCCTCCAGGTCCACCAAAAGAAAAAGCCGCTTTCATGGCGGCTTTTTCCAGTGAAGAGAGAAGAGAGAAAAGTGAAGAGAATCGGCAGCTTTGCTTCGCAAAGCATTTTTCCGAGAATCCGAATCCATCCATGCAGAACGCAAATCCGTCTTTTTCGTACTCCATACAAAGGAAAAATCCCGTCAGCGAAAGTCGGCGGGGTTTTTGCTTTGTATCCTTCGGTTTTCAGCCGCTTTATCAGGATCGTTTTTACTTGAAAAACCGCGGCTTTTCGTGTATAATTTTCCTGACCAGAGAAAAACCGGCGCGGAATCCGGCGCCGGAGAGATGAAAGGAGCCGCGTTATGGAACGGCAAATCGTGACGATCACAATACAAACCGAAGGCGAGACTTGTGAAATGACCACCGACGAGATCCGCGCCTGGTACGAAACGAAGGTCGCGTCTTTGTTCGACCCTGCGTACGGCACGCCCAAGATCCGGGTCGAGGTGGAACGGATCCCGCAAAACGGCTGATTATCGTTTTTACTTTTTCATTTGGAGGTAGTATGATACGCTCCCGTCTGCGCGCTTCGCTGATCTTCAATCTGTTGATCTTTGCGCTTGCGCTTGCCGCGACCCTGATGATGTTCACGGGCTTCGATCTGATGGGCAAAAACCTTACCCTGACCGCCACGCGCCTGGAGGCGTTCAAGCTTTTCACGGTGGATTCCAACGTGTTCGCGGGGATCGCGTCGCTTCTGATCGCGATCTGCGAGATCGGCGCTTTGCGCCGCGGGGAATACCGCATCCCCGTCTGGGCGCGCACGCTGAAGCTCTGCGCGGCTACCGCGGTCGCCGTGACCTTTTTGGTGACCGCCGGCTTTCTCGGCTTTCTGGTGGAGGACTATTTCTCCCTCTACCTGAACGCAAACTTTTTCTTTCACTTCCTGATCCCGGTTTTGTGCGCGGTCTCGTTTCTTTGCTTTGAGCAATCGATCCCGCCGCTTTCTATCCGCGCGGCGCTTTGCGGCGTGCTGCCGACCGCGCTTTACGCGGTCTATTACGGGATCAACGTGTTTTCGCACGCGGAAAACGGGCGCGTCAGCCCGCGCTACGACTGGTACTATTTCGTGCAGGGCGGGGTCTGGCAGATCTGGATCGTGCTACCCGTGATGCTGTTGTTTTCGTACCTGATCGCGCTTGCGTTTTGGGGATCAACCGGGCGCGCAAGCTGTAAACGATCCCGATTCGATTCTTTTTGCGTTTCTACTTGCTTTTTTTCCCGACTTCGCTATAATAGTAACGATCACTTCTTTTAAGGAGCTTTTGGTATGGAAAAACAGGCACGGTTCGGCTTGATCGGCTGCGGCAGGATCTCTCCGAACCATTTGGACGGGATCGCCCACGCCCCCCACGCGGTGCTTGCCGCGGTTTGCGATCTGGACGCGAAAAAGGCCGAAGAGGCGGCGCACGTCGGCGGACTGGACAAATACTATACCGATATCGACGAGATGCTCGAAAGCGAGGATCTGGACGTGGTCTGCATCCTCACCCCGAGCGGGATGCACTCGGAACACGCGATCCGTGTGGCGAATCACAAGATCAACGTGCTGTGCGAAAAGCCGCTCTGCACCACCCGGGAAAAAATGGAGGCGATGATCGAGGCCTGCCACAAGAACGGCGTGAAACTCGGCGCGATCTTCCAGCGCCGCACCTTCTCGGCGGCGATCAGCGCGCGCGAAGCGGTAGCGACCGGCCGGCTCGGCAAGGTCACGATCGCGGGTGCGGAGCTCAAATATTATCGCGATCAGGCCTATTACGACAGCGGCGACTGGCGCGGCACCTGGGAATGGGACGGCGGCGGAGCCCTGATGAACCAGGGGATCCACGGCGTGGATATGTTAAACTTCATGATGGGCGGGATCGACACGGTCTATGCCCGCTGCGACAGACTCGTCTGGGATACCGAGGTCGAGGATACCGCCGTGGCGCTTTTAGGCTTCAAAAACGGCGCGATGGGGACCCTGCAGGGCGCGACGACCGTCTGGCCGGGGCTCGACACCGTCTTTTCCATCGACGGCTCGAAGGGCACGCTCTGCTTCGGCGACAAGGGCTTTTACCGCTGGCAGATGGAGGATCCCACCTTCAAACAGCCGGAGGTGGTCGGCTCGCTCGGCGGGCTCAACTGCGGCTATCAGACGACCAATATGGGCCACACGATCCAGATCGAGGATATGGCGTGCGCGGTCCTGGAAAACCGCGATCCGATGATCGTGGGCGAGGACGCGATGCACAGCGTGAACATCGTGCTTGCGATCTACGAATCCTCCCGCACGGGCAAACTCGTACACGTGAAATAAACCGGGATTTCAAGCCCCTCCGGGATCCGGAGGGGCTTTTGAACGCACTTGAAATTTTACTTAGATCTTGTTATACTGATAACGTATCTTGATTTTACTCGGGAAAGGAGGCGCGAAGATGATCCTAAAACGCTATCTTGCGGTGTTTCTGATCTCCATGGTGCCCGTTTTGGAATTGCGCGGCGCGCTCATCATGGCGGCGACCGACCGGTTTTTCATCCCCTTCGAGCTTGCGCTGCCGATCGCGGTCCTCGGCAATCTCGTGCCCGTTCCCTTTATTTTGTTTTTGTTTGAAAAAATTTTGCGCTTTTGTTCCCGCCGCCGCTGGATCGGCCCGCTTTTGCAGCGCTTCTGGGCGCGCGCGGAGGCCAAGGCGGAAAAGGTGGGAAAAGCCGAGTTCTGGAGCGTGTTTCTGTTCGTGGCGATCCCGCTGCCCGGCACCGGCGCCTGGACGGGCTCTTTGGTCGCAAGCGTTTTGAAAATGAAGCGCGGCAAGGCGCTTTTGGCGATCACGCTCGGCGTGGTCTGCGCGGGACTGATCGTCGGCGCGCTCGCCTATCTCTTGCCGGACGTGTTCCACGCGCTGTTTTATTGATTCTGACAAAGGACGTGAATGTATGCGGAAACTCTTTACATCCGAATCCGTGACCGAGGGGCATCCCGATAAGGTCTGCGACCGTATTTCCGACGCGGTGCTCGACGCGATCCTCGCGCAGGACCCGTCCGGGCGCGTTGCCTGCGAGACCTGCGCGACGGGAAACACCGTGATCGTGATGGGCGAGATCACCGCGCAAGCGCAGGTCGATTTTGACAGGATCGTGCGCGACTGCGTGCGTAAGATCGGTTATACGAAAGAAGAATACGGCTTTTGCGCCGATACCCTGCGCGTGGAAAATTACGTGCAGAAGCAGTCGCCGGACATCGCGCTCGGCGTGGACGCGGACGGCGCGGGCGATCAGGGCATGGTCTTCGGATACGCCTGCAACGAAACGCCGGAGTTGATGCCGCTGCCGATCTCGCTTGCCCATAAGCTGGCGCACCGGCTTGCCGAGGTGCGCAAAACGGGCGTGCTGCCCTACCTCAGACCCGACGGGAAGACCCAGGTGACCGTCGCCTACGAGGACGGCGTGCCGGTCGGCGTGGACACGGTCGTGATCAGCGCCCAGCACGATGAGGATGCGGTAATCGAGACCCTGCGCGCGGATCTCAAACGCGAGGTTTTGGAAAAAGTCGTGCCCGCAAAGTTTTTGTCGGAGCAGACGAAACTGTATATCAACCCCACCGGGCGATTTGTGATCGGCGGCCCCGTCGGCGACACGGGTCTGACCGGGCGCAAGATCATTGTGGATACCTACGGCGGCTATTCCCGTCACGGCGGCGGCGCGTTTTCGGGCAAGGATCCGACCAAAGTGGATCGCAGCGCGGCGTACGCGGCGCGGTATCTTGCCAAAAACGTGGTCGCCGCGGGTCTTGCCGACAAGTGCGAGGTGCAGATCGCTTACGCGATCGGCGTGGCGCGTCCCGTGGCGGTGCTGCTCGATACCTTCGGCACGGGCAAGGCGCCGGAAACGAGGATCGCGACCGAGCTGTGCAAGCACATGGACCTCTCCCCGCGCGGGATCATCCGCACGCTGGATCTGACGCGTCCGGGCTACGAGCCGCTTGCCGCCTACGGGCATTTCGGCAGAGAGGACGCAGGCGTTTTGTTCGAGCGGCGCGACCTGGCAAGCGTTTTTCAAAGCGAGCTTTTGGGATGAGCTTTTTTATCGATCCCGTCGTCTATCCCGGCGCGCCGGAAGATCTGAGCGCGCGCTCTATCCGGGAAAAAGCGTGCTATACGCTGCTTGAACGCTTGAAGGTCCCCTTCGAGCGGGTGGATCACGACCGCGCCGACACGATCGAGGACTGCAAACTCGTGGAATCGGTCATCGGCGTGCATATCTGCAAAAACCTGTTTTTGCAGAACCGGCAGAAAACGGCGTTCTATCTTCTGATGATGCCGGGCGACAAGCCCTTTCGCACGTCGGAGGTTTCCAAGCTTTTGGGCGTTGCGCGGCTGTCCTTTGCCGAACCCGAAGCCATGGAATCGCTTTTGCATTGCGCACCCGGCAGCGCGAGCGTGCTGGGGCTGATGAACGACGATAGACTGCGCGTGCAGCTTCTGGTGGACGAGGACGTGTTCGCCGCCCCGTTTATCCGCTGTCACCCCTGCGAGAACACCTCTACTTTGAAGATCCGCACCGCGGACTTGCGCGAAAAGATCCTGCCCTTTCTCCGGCACAAGCCGAAGATTTTGCATCTGGAGGGGCGGCGGATCGACGCGGAAACGTAAGGCTTTCGGCGATCTTCGCGGTTTTTCGCTCTTGACGGGCGTGCGCGGATCGGCTACAATAGTATCAGAACGATAAAGGAGAAGGACCATGGCTGAAGAGTTTGAGTTTGAGACCGTCACCTTAACCGACGAAGAGGGCGTGGAACGCGAGTTTGACATTTTGGCGACCATGGAGCTGGACGGCGCTCTCTATTACGCGCTGATCCCGACCGACAGCGAAGAGGACGAATATATCGTCTTGAAATCCGAGTCGGAGGAAAGTGGCGAGGAAGTATTAGTCACCATCGACGACGACGCGGAATTCGACCGCGTGGCGGAAGCCTTCGACCGTGAAATGATGCTCGATTACGACGAGGATGACGACGCGAAGACCGAAAACTGACGCAAAACGCGCCCGTGCGGACGCGCTGCGGCGAGGAGCAAGCATGAAATCGATCCGGATCATCTGCGCGATGCTGGCATTGTTTTGTTTGGGATCACTCGTTTCCTGTCATACGGAAACCGTCGGTTTGCCCGAAGAAAATCCGGAAAAACAGCCAATCCCCGCCGCCGATCTGGCGCCTTTGGAGCGCCTTTCGGTATCCGGGACCGGGAGGCTGATAAACGAATCCAAAAAAGAGGTGCTTTTGCACGGGGTCAACCTCGGGGGCTGGCTCTTGCAGGAGACATGGATGTGCCCCGTAGCGGGAAGCGAGAGCAACTCCGAAAGCATCCGGACGCTTGAAGAGCGCGGCTTTTCCGAACAACAGATCCGGAGCCTGTTTCAATCCTACGCCGACCATTGGATCACCGAAAAGGACCTGGAATATCTTGCCTCTCTCGGCGTCAACTGCGTGCGCGTGCCGTTCTGGTACCGCAATTTCATGGACGAGGATCTGCGGTTTTATTCCGAAAACGACGCGGAAAACCCCGGCTTTCTTCTGTTAGACCGTCTGGTCGCCTGGGCGGAACGATACGGGATCTACGTGATTTTGGATATGCACGGCTGCCCCGGCGGGCAAAGCACGAACCATTCCTGCGGCATCATCGGCGAAAACCGGCTCTATACCGAGGAAAAATACAGCGACGCGATGGAGCGCCTCTGGACGAGGATCGCGCAGCACTATCGCGGCTGTAAGACGATCGCGGCTTACGATATCATGAACGAGCCGATGAATAACGATGGCAGCGGCGAGAACTCCTGGCGTGCGGGAAGCAGTACGGCGATCGACTACACGCTTATGATCTACGATCGCATGATCCGCGCGATCCGCGCGGTCGATTTTGAACCCATCGTCACGATCGAGGGGGTCTGGTCCGCCTATCTTTTGCCCGATCCGAAGGAATACGGCTGGGAGAACGTGATGTACCAGCTCCATTTGTACGACACCTCGGTGGAATCGATCAATTACCGGATCTATGAGTTGAAAACCGTGCGCGAGCGCTACGGCGTTGCGGCGTACGTCGGCGAATTCAACAACGGGGACGTAAATCAGGAGCACGCCTATCAGGCATACCTTGACGCGGATCTTTCCTTTACCATGTGGACCTATAAGGTCGCAAAAGACCATCTCGGAAACTGGGGGCTTTTGAGCGCCGTCGTTCCGGAAGCCGATCTTAAAAACGATTCTTATGAAACGCTTTTGGAAAAATGGGGAGAAAACCTGGAATCCGAAAGTTTCACGGTCAACCCCACGGTGGAGAATTGGATCAAGACTTATATGAAGACTCTTATGAAACAATAACGGCGCAAGATTCCTGCCCTGTGCGTGATATCTGCGTTATAAACCCACGGATAAGAAATGGGACCCGTATTTTTTGCAGGATTGCAGGCCTCCCGCGAAAGCGGACGTTGGAAGCAGTAAAATGCAAAAAGAGGGTACCGCCCTTGCGAGAGCAGGGTTTTTATCTCGCGGATACACGGCAGCGGCGGGGTGTGAAACTTAAAAAAAGGCAAGTCGAAACGACTTGCCTTTTTTTGAGCCTTCCGGACCGGTCTTGAAAAAATCAATCCGCCGCGCCGTCTTTGGCGTTCCGGTCTTCCCGTTCTAGCCTGCGGCGCAGATTGTCGATATCCTCCGTGGTGCCGCCGCCGTCGTCGTCCGGCGCGCGCAGCACGCCTTTTTCCGCCAGCCGCAAAAACGCCTCGACCACGTCCGGCGCGAGCTGGGTGCCGGAGACCTCTTTCATGATCGAAACGATCTTGTCGAAATTCATGCGCTTGCGGTACGGACGGTCGGAATACATGGCGTCAAAGGTGTCCGCTACGGCGATGATCTGCGCCACGCGCGGGATCTCGTCGCCCGAAAGCCCTC
>CADBPF010000063.1 GCA_902796545.1 uncultured Ruminococcus sp.
ACGAAGTTTTTCTTTTCGCTTCCTTTTCTTTTTCCAAAAAGAAAAGGAAGATCAAAAAACAAAAAACAAATCTTCAAAACAAAAACCGCAGCCCCGCGCGGGGCGCGGGGCTGCTTCTTTCCGTTTGTGTTTTTGACCGGATCAGTCGATCGGGGAAAGCATATCCTTGGAAAGGCCGCACAGGGGGCAGACCCAATCCTCGGGGATATCCTCAAAAGCGGTGCCGGGCGCGATGCCGCCGTCGGGATCGCCCTTTTCGGGGTCATAGATATAACCGCAGACGCATTGATATTTTTTCATAATCTTCGGCTCCTTTACAAAAGAAAATGGGGTCTATGGTCAGTATAGCGGAAACGCGTGCGGAATGCAAGCGTTTTTTCAGGCGGTGACGATGCGGCTCGCGTCCTGCAGGTGCAGGTATTCGACGGCGTCCTCGCGCATTTTGTATTTTAAGATCTTGCCGGCGGCGTTCATCGGGAACGAATCCAAAAAGCGCACGTAATAGGGGACTTTATGCTTTGCCATGTGGTCGGCGACGTAGGCCTTGATCTCGTCCTCGGTGGCGGTCTCGCCCTCTTTTAAGATCACGCACGCCATGATCTGTTCGCCGTATTGCTTGTCGGGCACGCCGATGACCTGCACGTCGCTGATCTTCGGATAGGTATAGAGGAAATCCTCGATCTCTTTGGGATAGATATTCTCGCCGCCGCGGATGATCATATCCTTGATGCGGCCGGTGATCTTGAAATAGCCGTTGTCGTCGCGTTTGGCAAGGTCGCCGGAGTGCAGAAACCCGTCCGCGTCGATCACGGCGGCGGTGGCGGAGGGCATTTTGTAATAGCCCTTCATCACGTTATAGCCGCGCGCGCAGAACTCGCCCGCGACGCCGTTCGGCACTTCCTCTCCGGTCTCGGGATCGACGATCTTGTTTTCCACGGCGAACATACTCGCGCCCACGGTATTGACGCGGGTCTCCAGAGAATCCGTGGTCTTGCTCATCGTGGTGGCGGGGCTCGCCTCGGTCTGACCGTAGGTGATGCAGATCTCCGGCATGTGCATTTTCTCCACGACCTCGCGCATCACGGAGATCGGGCAGGGGCTGCCCGCCATGATGCCGGTGCGCATGTGGGAAAAGTCGGTCGCGGCGAAATCGGGGTGCGAGAGCATGGCGATGAACATGGTGGGCACGCCGTGGAACGCGGTGATCCGTTCGCGGTTGATGCAGTCCAGTCCCTTTTTCGGGGAAAAGGCGGGGATCGGACTCATGCAGACGCCATGGGTCACGCTGGCGGTCATGGCGAGCACCATGCCGAAGCAATGGAACATGGGCACCTGGATCATCATGCGGTCGGCGTTTGAAAGATCCATGCAATCGCCGATCGCCTTGCCGTTGTTGACCACGTTGAAATGCGTGAGCATCACGCCCTTCGGGAAGCCCGTGGTGCCGGAGGTGTACTGCATATTGCACACGTCGTCCTTTTTGATCTCGCGTGCGCGCGCCTCGACCTCGCTTTGCGGCACCCGATCGGCAAATCCGAGCGCCTCTTCCCAGGTCAGCGCGCCCTCCATGGCGCTTTCACAGGTGATGATCCGGCGCAAAAAGGGCAATTTTGCGGAATAGAGCGGTGCGGATCGGTCGTGCCCCCGCAATTCGGGGCAAAGCTCGGAGACGATCTTTCTGTAATCGGAGTCCTTGAAGCCGTCGGTCATCACGAGCGTGTGGGTATCCGACTGGCGCAAGAGATATTCCGCCTCGTGGATCTTATAGGCGGTGTTGACGGTGACGAGCACCGCGCCGATCTTGGTCGCCGCCCAGAAGGTAAGATACCATTGCGGGATATTGGTCGCCCAGATCGCCACGTGATCGCCTCTGCCCACGCCGAGCGCGATCAGGGCGCGGGCGAAGGTATCCACGTCGTCGCGGAACTCTTTCCAGGTGCGGGAATAATCGCAGGTGGTATAGCGAAACGCCCAGGCGTCCGGGAAATGCTTGACCGCGTGATCCAGAACCTCGGGGAAGGTCAGGTCGATCAGATGCTCTTTGGGCCAGTAATACTGCCCCGCGCCGCGCAGATCGGTCTGCAGGGGGCAATTCTGCGCTTCTTCGTGCGAAAG
>CADBPF010000064.1 GCA_902796545.1 uncultured Ruminococcus sp.
CGCGGATCCGTTCGCTGATCCCGGAGGGCATTTTCTCCCACTTTGCCAAAAGCGACGTGCCGGGCGATCCCTTTACGAAATTGCAGACCGAACGCTTCGTGCAGGTGCTTTCCGATCTGCGCTCGGCAGGCTTGGAATTTACCTATCGCCATTTGGCAAACAGCGCCGCGAGCCTGACCTTGGAGATCCCCGAATGCAATCTCGTGCGCGCCGGGATCTGCCTGTACGGCACCTATCCCTCCGAGGCGATCCGCAAGCTCTGGGAAGCCGGACACCCGCAGGAAAAACTGAAGCCCGTGATGCGCTTTTGCGCGTCCGTGGCGCAGATCCGCCTCTTGAAGGCGGGCGAGCCGCTCGGATACGACTGCGCCTATACGCCGAAGCGCGACACGAAGATCGCCGTGGTCGCCGCGGGCTACGCCGACGGGATGCCGCGCCGCATCTCCGGCAAGGTGGACGCGATCGCGCGCGGCTGTCCGATCGTCGGGAACATTTGCATGGATATGTCCTTTATCGACGTGACGGATCTGTCCGAGGAGATCTTCGAGGGTGAGATCGTGACGCTGTTCGGCACAGAGGATCTGCCCGCCTTGTCCTGGGCGGACGCCGCCGGGACGATCCCCTACGAAATCTATTGCGGCATTTCCGCCCGCATTCCGCGCGTGACTTTTCGCGGCGGGGTCATGCAGGAGATCGTTTAAAATACGGATACAGAGAAAACCCCCGGCAAAGCCGGGGGTTTTCTTTTATATCTTCCGTTTCAGAACATCTTTTTCAAGCGCTCGCACGCCTCTTTCGTGTTCTCGTGGGTATTGAACGCGGTCAGGCGCAAAAAGCCCTCGCCGTTGACCCCGAAGCCCGCGCCCGGGGTGGAGACCACGCCGACCTCGTTTAAGAGCCGGTCGAAAAAGCCCCAGGAGGTTTCGCCGTTTGGCGCTTCAAACCACAGATACGGCGAGTTGACGCCGCCCGTGAAATAGACGCCGAGCTCGGTAAAGGCGGAAGCGAGCATTCGCGCGTTTTCCTGATAATAGCCGACCATGGAGAGCACTTCCCTCTGCCCCTCTTCGGAAAAGACCGCCGCCGCGCCGCGCTGGATGATATAGGGCGTGCCGTTGAATTTGGTGGACTGGCGTCTGAGCCAGAGCTTGCCCAGATTCTTGCCGCCGCGCTCCAGCACGTTCGGGATCACGACGTAGCTTGCGCGGGTGCCGGTGAAGCCCGCGTTTTTGGAAAGCGAGCAGAATTCCACGGCGCAGTTTCTCGCGCCCTCGATCTCAAAGATGCTGTGCGGCTTGTCGTCTTGCGTGATATAGGCTTCGTACGCCGCGTCAAAGAGGATCAGCGCGTCGTGCGCGTTGGCGTAATCGACCCAGAGCTTCAACTGCTCCTTGGAATAGACCGCGCCCGTGGGATTGGACGGCGAGCAGAGGTAGATCACGTCCGCCCGCAGGCTTTCGTCCGGCAGGGGCAGAAAGTCGTTTTCGCGGGTGGCGGCAAGCAGGGTGATCGGTCTTCCGTCCATCACGTTGGAATCGAAATAGACGGGATAGACGGGGTCCGCTACGGCGACGACGTTGTCACGGTCAAAAAGATCGGAAAAGCAGGCGGTGTCGGTCTTGGCGCCGTCGCCCACATAGATCTCGTCCCGCGCAAGCTCCACGCCGCGGGCCTTATAATAGCCGCGGATCGCGTCGAGCAGAAAGTCGTAGCCGCGATACGGCCCGTAGCCGTGAAAGCCGGCCGGGGTCGCCATTTCGTCGCAGGCGGCTTTGATCGCCGCCGTCACGCTGTCCGAAAGCGGCAGGGTCACGTCGCCGATGCCCATATAGATCAGGCTCTTTCCGGGATGCGCTTCTTTGATAGCCGCGACTTTTTCCTCGATGGTCGCGAAAAGATAATTCTGCTTCAAGTCGTCGTAATAGGGATTGAGTTTCATGGTTTTACCTCGGATACTTGTAATTTTCCGGTTTTGATATAGGTTTTGAGCGCTTGACAGGTCCTGTTTTCGCCGTGATCGCGCAAATATAAAAGCACGTTTTCGAGATCGCGCAGGGTCTCGGGATGGATCAGATAGCGATCCTTTTCTTTTTGCAGATACTCGTAGGGATCGCCTTCCCGATACGCTTTCCCGCGGTAGATCTTACTGGCGGCGATCCGGTCGCAGACCATCTCGGCAAAAAACTCCGGCGGCATCTTCACGGGAGCAAGCCCCTTTGCGCCGGGCAGATAATCGACCCAATACTCGAAATGATGGCGGTTGCGCCCCATGTGATGCATCCACGCCGCCGAATAGCCGAGTTCGTTTCGCTCCCCCACGTTCGGACTTTGATCGCCCGTCCAGAAGCGCGCGCCCGGGACAAATTCGGTTTTGGAGTATTTCGACAGATCGTGGGTAAGTCCGCGCCGGGGGATCCCCGCCTTCAGGCAAAGCCGGAACACCGCGCGGCGATGCCGCGCGACGGTGCGAAAATGGGAAAACGGATGCGACATATTCTCTCCCGCAACTTTCGTCTGACTTCCTGCATTATACCACGCAAGCCGGAAAATGCAAAGAAAAATCGCTTATACTAACGGAAAAAACGCGATCCTGATCGCAAGATACGCCGCGATCAGCGATGCGAGGATCCAAAGCTGTTTGCCGCGGTGCCCGGTGAGCAGACCGATAAACTCGCGCACGGCGGCGTTCGGCCAGAAATACCATTTGGTCGGCGCGCCGATCCCCTCCGCCTTGTGCTTGATCGCGCGGTTAGCGGCGATCCCGCTGCGGAACACGTGATAATTCGAGGTGGAAAAGGCGCAAGGATCCTTTTTATTGGTGAGCGCAAAGGAAAAGCGCAGATTTTCTAAAGTGTCGGTCGAGCGCTCCTCCAACAGGATCCGATCGGGGTCGATCCCGCGCGAAACGAGATAGTCCGCGATCGCCCGCGCTTCGCTGACCGGCTCGTCCGATCCCCTGCCGCCGCTTGCGATGAAGCGCGCCCGTTTGCCGCACGCCGCTTCCTGCGCCTCGGCAAACGCGATCGCCGCG
>CADBPF010000065.1 GCA_902796545.1 uncultured Ruminococcus sp.
TGAGCGCCGCAAAGCTGAAAGAAGCGATCGATTTTTTACTCGGAAAAGACGCCTTTTTGAAGCTTTTCAATCCGTGAAAAAGCGATAATAATCCGTTTTTTGCTTGCCGAAGAATTCTTCGGCAAGCGTTTTTTTCTCGCGTTTTTCGATGATTTCCGGCTTGAGCGGCAAAAAGGGCGCGCCGCAAAGCCCGTAGCGCAGCGCGTCCGCCGCGTGGGTGATCGCGTGGGGATATAACGCCGCGTCCTCCGGCACTTTCGGGTCGAACTGGAGTCTGGAAACGCAGAGGATCAGTTCCTTGCAGGTGGAAAAGATCTGTAAAAAAGGCGTGCCGGAAGGCGTGTCCGCCTGGAAAAATTCGCGCACCCGCCGCCAGCCGGGGATCCGCGCGGCGTTCGCCGGGAGCAGATGGCGGATCCCGGCGGTGCGCAGGACCTCAAAGCCGCCTCTTCCCGTTTCCTGACGGCGCGCGGCAAGATCCGGCGGGGCAAGATAGGAACGCACGCGATCGCCCGACGCGCTTTGACGGATCGCACTTGCCGCGCGGCTCAAAATGAGATCGGAAGCGCAGAATTCCCGATAGACCACGATCCGGCTCTCGTCGGGCGGGTAGGCAAACCACAAACAGGCGGTGCGGTCGAGCCCGTAGTCGAAGGCGGCGAAGCGGCGCCAGTTTTCCGGGATCTCGAAGGGGTCGATCACGTGGCGCTCGCGGGAAAATTCAGGGAAGAACTGCCCCTCGAACACGTCCCAGTTGCCGTCGAGCATCGCCTTGCGCCGCACCGGCGGCAGGGCTTCCAGCGCGTGCACGTAGCTCGGGTCGTTTTGCATCAGATAGTCGTTGTCATAGACCTTTGCGGGGATAAAGCGGTAGTCCGCGGCGTTCTCGTTTGCGCGATAGGCGCGGTCGATAAAGAGCCGCTTCACCCAGGCGTGTCCCACGCCGCCCGGATTGCAGGTAAAGTACATCCGCGGGACAAACGCGTCGCACATCGCCCCGGAGATGCGGTTACACTCGGTCAGGGCCAGATATTGCTCCTCGGTGAACTGCGTCGCTTCCTCCATCCCGATCACCTCGTAGGCCTGCCCCTGGTATTGGAGCGCGTCGCCGTCGGAGGCAAAATAGCCGAGCTTGATGCGGCTGTGATTGTAAAAAGTAAACTCCTTTGCGCTGTCCTTATAGGCGGCGAGCCCCTTGAGCTCGCGGCGCAGGGGATTGATGTGGTTTTCGCGCAATTCCGGATAGCTGCGGCGCAAAAGTAAGATCTGGATGCCCGGATATTTCAGCGCGAGCATACAGAGCTTTTTGCGCATCGCAAAGGATTTTCCGCCGCCGCGCGCGCCGCCGTAAGCGATCCGTTTTTCCTGCGCCAGAAAGAATTCCTCCTGTTTCGGATTGGGATGGATCGCGGATAAAAATTGTTGAATTTTATTCATTGACAAGGACCTCGAAACGTGATATAATCAAACCAAATCAGGGGTGCTGCGGATGCGGCTGAGACGGCTTTGCCGAACCCTTTGAACCTGACCCGGATAATGCCGGCGCAAGGGAGAATACGATCGTTTTCTTTCCGCGCCGCATCCGGTGCGGAATTTTTTTCGGAGGTGGTCTAATGAAAGATACGACCAAAAAACTGTGCGAGTCGGCGCTTGCGATTGCGCTTGCCACGGCGCTTTCCTTCTTCGTGCTCTACAAAATGCCGCTCGGGGGCAGCGTGAAGCTGTGCGCCATGCTGCCGATCTTGCTCGTGGCGATCAAAAACGGCCCGAAATGGGGCTTCGGCACGGCGTTTTGCCACGGCTTATTGCAGATGCTTTTGAGCATCGCGGACGTTTCCGGCTGGGGACTGACGCCGCTCGTTTTCGTTTGCACCTTGCTTGTGGATTATATCCTCGCCTATACCGTGCTCGGGCTTGCCGGCTGCTTTGGAAAAAGCGAGGGCAGCGCGCTGATCGGGATCACGCTTTCCGTGGTTTTGCGGCTTGTTTGCCACGTGTTTTCGGGCGTCGTGTTCTTCGCGTCCTGGATGCCGGAGACCTTTACGAGTCCTCTTTGGTACTCGATCGTCTATAACGGCACCTTCCTCGGGCCGGAGCTTGCGCTCACGCTCGTTGCCGCGGTGATCCTGTTCCGGTTTGCGCCGATCAAAAAGTATATCTTCGGATCAGCTTATTTCGCCCAGGAATCGTAGGCTTCGGGGAAACTCTCGAAGGCGCCCTGCGCGCCTTCCTGATAGCGCGGGAAATTGACGGACAAAAAGAGCTTCGTGCCGGAAAAGCTGTCTTTATAGAACAGCTTTTCCTCCGCGTATTCCTCAATGCGCAAAAGCGCCGAGGCGATCGCCTCGGCGCTTTTCTGATCGCGCACGGCGAGCATTTGTTCGCGGGAGGAAAAGCCCAAGGCGTTTGCCAGCCCCGTGACCGTCAGCGGCCTTACGTATTCGTACACCGGGTCGCCGTTTGCGTCCAATACCGGCTCTTTGTTTTTATCCAGGACCGCGCTTTTGCGGGCGTTGAAGTAGTCCGCGATCTTTTCGTTTAAGATCGCGGCTTTTCTGTTTTTCGGCATCGTCTGCTCCTTTCTGCGCCCATCCTACGCCTTTTGTTTCCTGAACCGCAATGACAAGTCCGGCATAGCCTGTTTGAGGGAGGTGAAAGATATGGTCGCGTGCGTGCCCGTCGCGCAGATCTATCGGGATCGCTCCTGCCGGCGTCTTTACGGGGAACTCTTGTTCGGGGAGAAACTAAAACGGGTGCTCGTCCGGTTTTCGGACGGCGTCGCGCTTGCCGAAATCGCCGGCGCGTACGGATTTGTGCGCCTGTCGCAATTCGGGGATTTGCCCGGATCCGGGGATCTTGCGGAAGCGCGATTCGGCGCGGATCTTTTGACAAAACCGGATCTGAAAAGTGAAAAGATCACGTTGGTTCCGCGCTTTTCCGTAGTCTCCGTCACGGGATACGAAAACGGCTTTGCGCAGCTTTGCCTGCCAAATCAAACCCGGGCATATTGCCTTTTTTGCGCGCTGAAGCCCCGCGGCGCCCCAAGGGATCCCGCGCGCGCCGCCGTCTGCGACGCCCTGGAGCTGCTCGGCACACCCTATCGCTGGGGCGGCAGAAGCCCGCTCGGGATCGACTGCTCCGGGCTTGTCAGCCTGTGTTGGCGCGCGTATTCCGTCCCGCAGGACACGCGCCTGTTCTGCCGCTATCCCCGCGTGGCGGATCCCAACGCCGTGCGCCGCGGGGATCTGGTCCTGTTTCCCGGACACGTGGGGATCTATCTTGCGCGCGGGCGTTTTATCCATGCCTGCGCCGCGCAGGGCTGCGTGACGATCTCCTCGCTGGATCCGCGCGACGACTTGTTTGACGCGCAGCACACGCGCGCGGGATACGCCTTTTACCGCATCCCGGCGCGGCGCTGAATGTACGCTTGAAAAACCGGCGCTTTCGTGGTATGATACGGGTATCAACCAAGGAGGTATCGGCATGACTTCTTTGATCCCGACCGACACCGGCTTTTTCCATTGGCTTATGGAGATCCTGTACGGGCTCTGCGCGATCCGCACCCCGTTTTTAGACGGCGTGATGGGCGCGCTCTCCAAGCTCGGCGAAGAAACCTTTTTTATCGTGATCGGATTGATCCTGTTCTGGTGCGTGGATAAAAAGTTCGGTTATCGCTTCTTGCTTTTGTATTGCGTCGGCACCTTTTTGAATCAGTTTTTGAAAGATCTGTTTTTGATCCCGCGTCCCTGGATGATCGACCCTGACTTTCCGATCGTGGAAGCGGCGCGAGAGGGCGCGAGCGGCTGGTCGTTTCCCTCCGGCCACACGCAGGGGGTCGTGCTGATCTTCGGCTCGATCGCGCGCTATCTCAAAAAGACCTGGGCGTACGTCTGCGCCGCGGTGCTGATCCTGCTCGTCGCGTTTTCCAGAATGTATCTCGGCGTGCATACACTGTTGGACGTGGGCGTTTCCCTGATCCTCGGGATCCTTTTGATCATCCTGATGGAAGCCGTTTTTGCCCGGCAAAGCGACGACACCCGCCTTTACACGATAATCAGCGCTCTTGTGGCGGTGCTCTGCCTCGGGCTTGTCGTGTACGCACTCATCAGCGCGTCCGGTCATACCGATCTCGGACAGGTCAAGGATGCAAGCGTGCTCTTCGGCACCGCTTTCGGGCTCTTTTCGGCAAGCGTCGTCGAGCGCAGAACGATCCGTTTCGATCCGCACGCGGGCTTTCTCGCTCAATGCGTCAAGGTCGTTTGGGGACTCGCGATCGTCCTCGGTCTGCGGATCGCCCTCAAGCCTCTGCTCGGGCTCCTCTCACCATCGCCCGTGATGGACGGCGTGCGCTATTTCGTCATCAGCTTTATCGCGATCGGCGTTTACCCCCGCTCTTTTGCCTTCCTCTCCCGCCTCGGCGCAAAAAAAGATTAGAGCTTTTGGAATTTGATTTTGTTTGATTTTATTTGTATTCCACCTTTTCTTTTCGTGTGAAAAGAAAAGGTGGAGCCAAAAGAAAAGCAAGGGAAATTGGATCAGGCAAAAA